>JAATGK010000080.1 GCA_015654715.1 Alphaproteobacteria bacterium | reverse complement strand
GACGCTCGTGGCGCTTACCAAGGCCAGGCTCGAGGTCCTGGAGCAGATCTCGCTGGTGCTGTTCGCCGCGCTGACCGGCTATCTCGCCGCGCTCACCGGCGGGGTGCATTCGCCGCTCTTGGTGTGGTTCGCGCTGGTTCCCGCCGAAGCCGCGCTGGCTGGTGATCGTCCGGCCGTGCTGCGTGCCACCGCGGCCACCGCCCTTGCGCTCGCGATGGTGGTGGGGCTCGGCGCTCTGCAGCTGTTACCGGTTTCGCGCCTCGCTTTGCCGTCGTGGGAGATTTATGCCGCCAGCGTCCTGATCGCCATCGTGCAGGCCGGTCTGGTCGCCGCCGCCGCGCAAGACCGCCAGCGTGCCGCCGATGCCGCCGCCGCCGAAGGCGCCGCGATGTATCGCTTCCTCGCCGATAACGCGATGGATCTCATCACCCGTCATTCTTCCGACGGCCGCATCGCTTACGCCAGTCCCTCGGCGCTGGCTTTGCTCGGCATGGCGCCGGAAAGCCTTACCGGTCTGGCGCCGTCGGCGCTGTGCCATTCCGACGATCTGAAAGCGATGCAGGCCGCCTTCATGGACGCCGCTTATTTCGGCCGTCCGGCGTCGGCCGAAGTGCGGATGAAGAAAGCAGGCGGCTCCTATGTGTGGGCCGAGATCCGCTGCCGTCCGGTGCCCCATGCCGACGGCTCCGGTTCCGACATCGTGGCGGTGACGCGCGACATCTCTGAACGCAAGGCCTATGAGCGCCAGCTCATCGAAGCGCGCGATCTTGCCGAAGAGGCCAATCGCGCCAAGTCGCGCTTCCTCGCCAACATGAGCCACGAACTCCGCACGCCGCTCAACGCCATCATCGGTTTCTCGGAAGTGATGATGCAGGAGATGTTCGGCGGTCTCGGCTCGCCGAAGTACCTCGAATACTCCGGTCTGATCCACGAATCGGGAAACCATCTGCTCGAACTCATCAACGGCATCCTCGATATGTCGAAGATCGAAGCGGGCAAGTTCGAGCTGTCGGAAGAAGTGTTCGATCTGTCGGCCGTCGCCGAGGCGTCGGTGCGTTTCGTCAAGCTTGCCGCCGAGCGTTCCGGCGTGGCGCTGAAGACCGCAGTGTCGCCGCGCGCCGGGTTCATTTTCGCCGACAAGCGGGCAACCAAGCAGATTCTGGTCAATCTCTTGTCCAACGGCGTCAAGTTCACGCCCAAGGGCGGCGAGGTGACGGTGTTCGCCGGGCTCGACGCCAAAGGCATCGAGATTTCCGTCACCGATACCGGCGTCGGCATTGCGGAAAAGGACCTCGTCCGTCTCGGCCAGCCGTTCGAGCAGGTCGAAGGCGAGCATGTCCGCAAGAAAGAAGGCACCGGCCTCGGCCTGTCGCTGGTGAAAGCTTTGGCGGCGATGCATGGCGGCGAGGCGACGATCGAATCGACGCTTGGCATCGGCACCACGGTGCGGGTGCGCCTGCCGTATGCCGCCGTCGGCGAAAACGGCGAACGCATGCAGCCCGAAGACCGCAAGATCGTTCCCTTCCGCGCCGCGTAAATTGTGCGTGCTTCGAGACGGTGCTGCGCGCCTCCTCAGCATGCGGAAAGTCTTGCCCGGCTCAGTACCAAAATTCCTCACCCTGAGGAGCGAACGCCGTGAGCGTCTCGAAGGGCGCTGGTCCCGGTGAGGCTCTCCTCATGCTGCTCCCGTCGCAGACGGCGCCTCCTCGAAGCACGCTGTTCCCTCGTCACGCCTTCTGTTACACCGTCTCCATGCAGCCTCGCCTCAAAGCCGGGATATTCGTTCGCGCCTTGATCCGCCGCGCCGAAGTGGCGGGGGCGCAAGGCTTTGTCGTCAAAAAGGGCTCCGAGGAAGCCGGTACGGTGTTCCTCAAAATCTCGCGCCTCGACGGCACCTGTTTGGTGCTCAATCAGGCGGTGGCGGGCGACGGGATGCGGGTCTGGGCGCGGCCGCTGGGAGACGCCTGCGACGAGGCCAAAGCGGCGGCCTATTTCGAACGGCAGCGCAAATACGATCCCGATCTCTGGATCGTGGAAATCGAAGACCGCGAGGGCCGTGCCTTCGTCGACGAGAAGATCGTGTAAAGCGCTTTCAGGAAAAGTGCCCGCGCGCGTTGCACGCAATTTAACCGTAGGCGTGCAAGGCACGCCGGGCGGTTTTCCGTCCGAAAGCGCGACAACTAAAGACTCTAGCTGCCGACGCCGAGCGCCAGCCAGAACACACCGAGCAGGGTCGAAAGCACGACCAGCGCCCGCACGGTGCGCCGTTCCCACGCGTTCCAGGAATCCCAGTCGCGGTGCATGTCGTGGCCGAAGGCGTGAACGGCGGTGGCGGCGGATTTGGCAGTCGCGGCGGAGAATTTCATCGTTACGATCCTATCAACCAACAGCGATGAACCTCTGCCGGTCGCCCGCTTCGCGCAATTCGCAAACCTGCCTAGGTGTTTGCCGCAAAACGAGGGGAGCCATCCCGAATGTTCGCGTCCGGGATGACAATCTCATTCCTTCGCCGCGGCGATCGCGGCATTGGCCATAAGGATGTAGCCGGTGGTGGAGGCCACCGTGGCTTCGTTCTCGAACCACAGGAAGGGCCAGGCATCCATCTGCTCGGGATAATCCGGCTTGATCACCAGAACGCCCGGCGTCAGCGCCCCCGGGACGAACGAGAAGTCGGCGCGGTTGTGGCCGTACATGACCTGTTTCGAGCGCCCCCCCACGCCCATCACCAGCGACAGATTGTGGACCGGATGGCGGCCGAGGACGTAATCGAGCGCCGCCAGCGTGTAGTCCTTGCCGATCACATCGGGGAACGCCTGATGCAGCTGGTACATCGAGGAGCCGAACATGGCGACCTGTCCCGCACCCGCCCAAGTGCCGAGCGACACCGGCACCCCGAACGGGGTTTTGGCGATCTCTTTGTCGATCTCCGCTTTGGCCGCGATCGTCGCCGTCCGCAGCGCCGCTTTATAGTCGGCATCCATGTAGGGGAGGGCGCCCACCGCGGTACTGCCGAGAAAGGCAAAACGCTCGGTGATCACCGGCAGCAGCGACTTGAGCTTCGCGGTGTAAAGCGGATCGCCTTTGGTGGCGACGACGAGTTCCACCGTCGCCCCGACCGCGGCCGCTTCGAGCTGACCTTCGCCCCAATTGCCGCGCTCGGGCCGGTTCATCCGGTCGCCCGGAGTCTGCTGGTTCGCCCATAGCACTTTGGCGGCGGCCAGCGCTTCGGCGGCCAGCGCCGGATCGGGTTCCATGAGCTGGCGCGACGCCGCGGCCAACGCGCCCGCGATGGCATAGTCGTCGGTCGGTACGTCCGAGGTGAAAGCCCAGCGGTCGTCGGGTTTGCCGGACATGCCGCCCACCGTCTGGTTCGCTTTCAAGGCCGGATCGTAGATCAGCCGGTCGCTTTGCGAACCGGAATCGCCGAGATGGGTGTACTGCTTCAGCGTCGGATCGACGATGCCGACGATGGCGTGGCCGAACACTTTGTACTGCGCCAAAAGCTGCAAGGTGCCGTGACGGATCTGCTGCAGCGCGTCGTTGACGCCGTCGGGCTTGCGGATTTCCACCGCATGCGCGTCTTCATCGATGCTGGTCTCGTCCCAATCGAGGCCGTAAAGCTCGCGGCCCCAAACCAGATTGCGGACCACCAGGGCATTGTCGAGCGTCTGGATGTCGTAATCGCCGGCATCCTGCCAGCCGCCGACGGCGAGGCCGGGAATATGCTCGCCGGGTTTGAACGGCGAATCGAGATTGGGCCCCATCTTGTAGCCGTCGAAATGATCGATGTTGGGCGCGGCTTGGCGGGCGTCGTCCATGTGCGACAGACCCGTCCACACCCGATACTGCTCACGCACCTGCATATGATCCATCTGCTCGGCGAGATAGGTGTCGAGCGACGCCTGCCAAGTGTGGTTATAGGCATCGGGCGCGATGCGGAACGGATTGGTGGTGCGCCCGGCGAAGCTGATCGCATAAAGACCCGGCGTGCGCTCGTTCGAGAAATCGAAGGTGGCGTAAGCGTAGCGGGTCCAACGGCCCCATGGCGTGACCTTGCCGCGCAGCACCGGCTTCGGCTTGCCCGAGGCGTCGAGCTTGACCAGCACGGCGGTGGCGGGCGCCTTGAAGCGCGGGTCCATTTCGATGATCGCGACTTTCGCACGGCTCGGCGTGTAACCGGCCTGATTGAACGAGACCACGGGCGTGCGCATCCAGCCCTTCACCACATTGGGCTTCACATGCCAGACGATGGCGTTTTTGGTCGCGCCGGCCGGGATCAGTGCCCGCACCACGAACCAGCCGTTTTGAGCCCGGTTGCGGGCGTCATAGAGCGCCAGCGGTGCGGTATCGGAGGTAAGGACGACGCGGGTTAACGCATCTTCCGGCGCCAGCACCAGGGTTTTGGCGCCCGCCGCCAGCGCTTCGGGATCGCCGGAACCGTCGGTCTTCATCGGACCGCTGGGCTGGCGCGGGAACAGACCCGGCGCTTCGCCCATCAGATAGGTCTTGCCGAAATAGGCAACCGGCAGGAAATCGAGATTGAATCCGGCCTTGCCGACGAGACCCGCGGGCAGCGGCTGATCGAGATCGACCGCGATGCGGAAACCGCCGGCTTCGGGGCTCACCGTGATGTGATAGGCGAGCCCGCGGTCGGCATAGCCCGAGGTCACTACGATCTTCTTGGCGTCGTGTTCGCGCCCGATGAGCGCCGGGACCGGGTCCCATTGCTCGGGCGTCGGCGACAGACGCACCTCGCCGTCGGTGGCGATTCGTACGTCGTGCAGCACAATCTGGATGCCGGCGTTTTTTTCATCGCGGAAAATCGGGTGGAAGAGATTCTGGTGCACGATGACCGACAGGCCCGGCTGTTCCAGCGTTTCATTGGGACTGACCGTGAGACCGGCAGCAAGACTCGGGACGGCCAACATCAGGCCCGCCAAAGCGAGCCAAATTTTTTGCGGCATTGTTTTCTCCCTGTGAGCGTTACCATAAGGAGGCCGCTAGCGGCCCGCAACGGGCCAAGCACCCGCGGACGCGTTCACATTCGCTTGACGAAAACGCCCAAAGCCGCCGCCGTTGTCCGGTTTAATCGACCCCGGCACCAGCGTGTTGTCGGCCTACGTCTCGGCATGTTGCCGGGAGATATTCAACTTAACGTTACTGTTATTTGTAATTTTTTACAGCGTTTGTCGTGTAGTGGCTTGATTTGGGCCCGCAGACATGTGAACTCTGGCGGATGGCACAGATGCTGACCGCCAACCGGCTGATCGACGGCACCGTCCTTTATTGGCGCGGCGGCGGCTGGGTGGAAACCCTTGGCGAAGCCGACGTCTTCGCCGAACCCCAAACGGCGGACGCGGCACTCGCCGCCGCCAAGGATTTCGTGACCCGCAATGTCGTGGTCAATCCCTATCTGTTCGAGGTCAAGGACGGCCGCCCGGTAGCCGAGCGCGAGATCATCCGCGCCGCCGGTCCGAGCGTGCGCCGGGACTTGGGAAAGCAGGCCGATGTATAGATACGATGAATTCGACGCCCGCTTTGTTGCCGAACGCACCGAGCAGTTCCGCTTCCAAGTCGAACGGCGGCTGAAGGGCGAACTCTCGGAAGACCAGTTCAAGCCGTTCCGGCTGATGAACGGACTTTACCTGCAGCTTCACGCCTACATGCTGCGCATCGCGGTGCCCTATGGAACCTTGTCGGCGCCGCAGCTTCGCATGCTGGCGCATATCGCGCGCAAATACGATCGCGGCTACGGCCATTTCACGACCCGCCAGAACCTGCAATTCAACTGGCCGAAGCTGAAAGACGTGCCCGACATTCTCGCCGAACTGGCGACGGTGGAAATGCATGCCATCCAGACCAGCGGCAATTGCGTCCGCAATGTCACCAGCGATCATTTCGCCGGTGCCGACGCCGAGGAAGTGGAAGATCCGCGCCCGGTCGCCGAACTGATCCGGCAATGGTCGAGCCTGCATCCCGAATTTTCCTTCCTCGGCCGCAAGTTCAAGATCGCAGTGACGGCCAGCGGGCATGACCGCACCGCGCTGCGCTATCACGATGCCGGGGTCGAGATTGTCAAGAACAGCGACGGCCGCGTCGGCTATCGCATCTATGTCGGCGGCGGCATGGGACGGACGCCGTATCTCAGTTATGTCGTGGCCGAGTTTATCGAAAAGCCGGACTTGCTGGCTTATCTCGAAGCGATTCTGCGCGTCTTCAACGAAAGCGGCCGGCGCGACAACATCTATAAGGCCCGCATCAAGATCCTGGCCCATACCCTTGGCGTCACGGCGATGCGCGACCGCATCGAACGCGAGTTTGCCGAGATCAAGGCGGCCGGCACGCTGGAGGTGCCGGAAAAAGAATGCGCCCGCATCGAAGCCTATTTTGCTCCGCCGGCGTTCGCGGATTTGCCGGAGACGGCGCTGCCAACCGGCGGTGCGCTCGGCGACTGGGTGACATCCAACACCCATCCCCATCGCGTCCGCGGCTATACCATCGTCACCATTTCCTTGAAGCCGATCGGCGGCGTGCCCGGCGATGCCAGTCACGAACAGCTCGACGGTTTGGCGGCGCTGCTCGATGATTTTTCCTTGGGCGAACTGCGCGTCAGCCACGAACAGAATCTGGTGCTGCCGCACGTTCGCATCAAAGACTTGCCGGCGCTCCACGAACGGCTGACGGCGCTCGGGCTGGCGACGCCCAATGCCGGGCTGATCACCGATTTGATCTGCTGTCCGGGGCTCGATTACTGCGATCTCGCCAACGCGCGCTCGATCACGATTGCGCAGGAAATTTCCAAACGCTTTGCCGACGGGGCCCGCCAGCACGAGATCGGCGACCTCAAGATCAAGATCAGCGGCTGCGTCAATGCCTGCGGCCATCATCACGCCGGGCACATCGGCATTCTCGGCGTCGATAAGAAAGGTGTCGAATACTACCAGCTCCTGATCGGCGGCTCGGCGGCGGAAGACGCCTCCATCGGCGAGATCCTGGGCCCCGGTTTCGGCGAACACGAAATCGCCGATGCGGTCGAGCGCGTGGTGGACGCGTATCTCAAGCTGCGCCAACCCGGTGAGCGTTTCCTTGAAACCTCCCGGCGCCTGGGTCTCGAGCCGTTCCGGACCGCCGCTTACGGGGAGCAACGTGATGGCGCTGATTAAGAACGGAACTGTCGCCAGCGATCCCTATACCGACGTGGCCGATGACGCGGTGTTGCCGGCGGGACCGGTGATCGTATCGCTGCAACGCTTTCGTGCCGAGCGCGACGGGCTCTTGGCGCGCAATACGCCGGTCGGCGTCCGGCTGGCCCCGGACCAATCGCCGGAAGCGCTTGGGGGCGACCTCGACCGGCTGCCGCTGGTGGTGCTGGAATTTGCCAAGTTTCGCGACGGGCGGCCGCTGTCGTGGGCGCGCCTTTTGCGCACAAGGCTGAAGTTCACCGGCGAAATCCGTGCCACCGGCGATTTTCTCTACGACCAGATCGCCTTCATGGTGCGCGTCGGCTTCGACGCCTTCGAACTGCCGGCCTCGGTGACGCCGGCGCTGTTCCAGCGCGCGCTTGGCGAGATGACGCTCGTCTATCAGCCCAGCACCGACGGCAAAAAGACGATCCGGGAATTGCGGGATTAACCTCCCCCCTCGATGTCATCGCCCGCGACTGCGGGCGACCCAGGTGGTGTTGCTCCACTGCTAAAGCTGTAAAGCGAGCCCTTCCTGAGGTAGCGGTGCCGCGAAACCTGGATGGCCCGCAGTTGCGGGCCAAGACAAGTGGTGGCGCAAAATCCATATGCAATTACCCCACCAGGGGAGGTTATTGCGCCATTACGTAGAATTCAGGCGGCGCCGAGACGGAACCCCACAGACGCCTCGTTCAATCTCTCGATGACACCCGGGAGGAACCCCCAATGAAGTTTATCGCCGCTCTACCGATCCTGGCCGCTTTGGCCCTGACCGTTCCCGCCCTGGCCCAAGAGGCCCCGCCGCCGGACCATGCCGCCATGATGGCGAAGTACCATTCCGACATGTGCACCGGCCATTATGCCCATGCCGTCGGCAAGCTGGCCGAGATCGAAGTCCGTCTCGCCCTGACGCCGGCCCAGAAAAGCCCGTTCGAGCGCTGGAAGGACATCAAGCTCAAGCAGGCCAAGGCCGCTTCGGCGGCATGCGCCGATTTCAAGCCGCTCGGACCCGACGCGTCCATCGTCGACCGCCGCCAGCAGCAAATCGCACGCCTGGAAAAGCGCCTCGCCGCCCTCAAGGCGGAAACGCCCGCCCTCACGGCGCTGGTCAACGTGTTGAGCCCGGAACAGCAGGACGTCCTGAAACGCGCCGGTCATGACGCGATGGGCGGACACATGATGATGATGATGCACCGCTTCCAAGGTGGCCCGATGGGTTCGCACCGGATGGAAATGCACGATCACGCACCGGCGAAATAGCCAATTCGCGCGCGATTTGTGCGCATCGCGCGCCAATACTGCTCGCACTGCCCCCTCCCGCGGCGAGCAGACGGGGACCTGGGTCAAGCGGCCGACGACTTCCCTCCCGTGCCGCCCCCGGGTCCCCACCCGCCGCCAAACATCTCTTGACCCCTCACCCCCTCTGCCCCATGTAACGCGCGTAGTATTTGTTTGGTCGCGCGTTCGGACGGAAAACCGCCCGGCGTGCTTTGCACGCCTACTCTTAAATGGCGAGCAACGCGCGCGGGCACTTTTCCTGAAAGCGCTTTAAGGGGCCGTGCCGATGAACGCGCCGATCCGGCGTTTTTCCAGCGTCGAAGACGTCATTGCCGAGTTGAAGCCGATCGAGCCGGTTTATGTGCTACAGCCCGCCAAGTTCAGAGCTGCGGCGAAGCGCTTTCTCGACGGTTTTCCCGGCGACCCGATGTATGCGGTGAAAGCCAATCCGGCGCCGCTGGTGGTCGATCTGGTCTGGGAGTCGGGCATCCGCCATTTCGACACCGCCTCGCTCGGCGAAGTGAAGATGATCAAGGCGCGTTATCCGGACGCGATCTGCCATTTCATGGCGCCGGTGCGCCTGGTCGGCCATGCCAAAGCGGCGTTCGAGGACTTTGGCGTCACCGACTACGTGGTCGATTCCGATTACGAACTCGACAAACTGCTGAAAGAGATTTCCGATCCTAGCAAAATCCGCATCTTCGTGCGGCTGGCGGCGGCGCTCGGCGGCGCGCTCTTGGAACTGTCGAGCAAGTTCGGCACCAATCCCGATGATGGCGCCCGTCTCCTCAAGCGCGTCGTCATGGCCGGCGCCAAGCCCGCCATCACCTTCCACGTCGGCAGCCAATGCCTGTCGTCGTTCTCTTATGCCCAGGGGGTCGGGATCGCCCGTGGACCGCTCGGCAAATCCGGCGTCAGGATCACCGCCCTCGACATCGGCGGCGGCTTTCCGGTGCCTTACATCAACAGCGAAATACCGCCCTATATCTGGTACTTCGACACCGTCCGCGAGGCGATCGAAACGCTGGAGATCCCGGGTCTGCCGCTGCTCTGCGAGCCAGGGCGGGCGCTGGTCGCCGAAGGCCTCTCGGTGGTGACCCAGGTGGTCTCGCGCAAGAACGATCGGCTGTACCTCAACGACGGCACGTATGGCTCGTTCGACGAGCTGACCTTGCCCGGCTTCGACGTCGATTATCCCAATCGGGTGTTTACCTTGGATGCGCGCGGCCATGTGCGCGGGCTGGCGGGAACCGCCAAGCCGTTCCGCGTCTACGGGCCGACCTGCGATACGCTCGATGTACTGCCGCGGCCGCAAATGTTGCCGGAAAGCATCGGCCCGGGCGACTTCATCGTGTTCGACGCCATGGGCGCCTACACGGTGGCGGTGCGCACCACCTTCAACGGCTTTTACCCCGATACTTGGGTGCAACTGGGCGATTAAGCCGCCAGCAGCCAGATCGCGACCAGCGCCGATACCAGCCCGGCCGCCTTGCGCGCCGTCAGCGGCTCGTGCAGCACCAACAGGCCGAGAATGGCGCCGCCGGCAATGAACAGCCCGTAGATCGGCACCACCACCGAGGCCGGGCCGAGTGCCAGAGCGCGGAAGAACGAGCTGACGGCCACAGCCAGTGCCACACCTGCCACCAGCGACCATCCGAATCCGGTGCGAGCAAAGGTGGCGGCCGTCAGTTCGCCGCGCCAAGCGACGATCCCCACTGCGGCCACCAGCACCACCACGCTCGCCACCGCCAGCACCGCAGTGCCCGACATGCCGGCGCGCGCCGCCAGCTTCACGAACAGACTGGTGAAGGAATAGCCTGTCATGCCGATCAGCGCCCAAATCACATAGGGTTGCATCGTCTCGCCTCGGGATTTAACTTGCATAGTGCAAGTCAAATCCGGTCCGGTCAATGGCTCGTCCCGCCCGTTCCCACTGCCCCGTCGCGTGTACGCTCGACATCGTCGGCGACCGCTGGTCGCTCTTGGTGATCCGCGACCTCGCCACCGGGCGGCAGCATTTCGACGCCATCATGGCCTCGCCGGAAGCCATCGCCCCCAACATCCTGGCGGAGCGGCTGAAGCGGCTGGGCGCCGAGGGGCTGATTGCCGTCCGCCGCGATCCTTTGGACCACCGGCGCCAGCTTTACCGGCTGACCGCCAGAGGCGAAAAATTCGCCGGGCTGATGCGGCTGGTCGCCCGTTGGGGCCTCGACAATTTGGCGGGATGCGCCGATCCGCGCGGTATCGCCGTGCCGCGGCCGGGGCCGGACGGCGGCGTCCAGCGAAAAAGACGCGCCGCAAGCCAAACAAAACCTTAACGCCTGCTGCTATACTCTTACCCGGGTAAGGGGTGAGAAAATGCTTGCGGCAAAGGAGCGGCTGGGTCAGTTGCTGGGATTGGCGGCAGAGCGGCGGTGGTCGCCGCTGGCGCGCGAACTTGGCGATCTCGTCCTCTATTGGCCGCCCGAATGGCCCGAGGCGATGCGCCCGCCGGTGGTGGCGCTGTTCGAAACCGCTTTGCGCGAAGCCGACACCGAAACCCAAGTCCTGATGGCCGGACGGATGGCGGGCAACGCCGAAATTCCGCTCCGCCTGATGAATGCGCTGTACCTCGCCGCCGCGGCGCCGCTGCGCCGCGAAATCCTGATGCGCAACGAACTCGAAGGCGTCGAGCCCGCGCCGCTGTTCGCTGATGGCGTCGCGATTCTGCGTGCCGCGCGCAACAAAAACGGCGATTTCACCGGTGCGTTGGCGCGCCTCGTGGGGGTGCCGCGACGGATGGCCACCGCGATTTTGTCGGACACCAGCGGCGAAGCGCTGGCGGTGCTGTGCCGCGGCGTGAGCCTCAACCGCGCCACCTTCTCCGGCATCGCATTGCTGCGCGGAGCGGACGGGATTGCGCTCACCGTGTTCGATACCGTCGCCCCGAAAGCCGCCGCGCTCCTGGTCGCCGACTGGCGCAAAGCGATGGCCGACACCGTCCCCGAACACATCGTGGCGGCGGAATAAAGCACACAAGAAGGTGTCATCCCCGGCGAGCAGTGCGAGCTTGCGAGTGCTGCGCGGGAAGGGGACCCAGGTGGAGAAGCTGTACTACGTCTACATGCTGGCCAGCCGCCGAAATGGGACTCTCTACATCGGCGTGACAAATGACATTTTGCGCCGCGTCTGGGAACACAAGAGTGGCGTCGTTGAAGGCTTCACGAAGAAGCATGATGTCCATTTGCTCGTCTGGTACGAAACATATGGCGACATCAACGATGCCATCGCCCGCGAGAAGCAGCTCAAGGGCTAGATTGTGCCGATGACACGACCCGGGCCCCTTTCCGTTCGCGGATCGCAATGCGATCCACGAATGCCGGGGATGACAATCTGGCTTACCCTTCCGCCATTACATCCGCGCGTTCGCGGGTTTTGGCGAATTTGATTTTGGGGAATTTTTCCACCACGTAGCCGAGTTCCCATTGGCTCTTGGCCAGGAACACCGGCGCCCCGTCGCGATCCGACGCCATGCCGCCGCGATTGCCGTCGACGAATTTTTCGACATCGGCAGGCTCGCCCGAAATCCAGCGCGCGGTGTCATAAGGGCTGGCTTCGAGATCGGCATCGAGGCTGTATTCGGCTTTCAGGCGCGATTTCAAAACGTCGAGCTGCAGCGGGCCGACGACGCCGACGATCCATTGCGAACCGATGGTCGGCTTGAACACCTGGGTCACGCCTTCTTCGGCAAGGCTGGTGAGCGCGCGGGCCAGATGCTTCTGCCGCATCGGATCGAACAGCTTCACCCGGCGCAGGATTTCAGGCGCGAAGTTGGGAATGCCGGTGAAAACGATTTTGCCCGATTCCGACAGCGTGTCGCCGACGCGCAAAACGCCGTGGTTGGGAATGCCGATGATGTCGCCGGGATAAGCCTCGTCCACCGTCTCGCGCTGCTGAGCGAAGAACAGGATCGGATTGTAGATGCCGATCTGCTTGCCGGTGCCCGATTGCGTCAGCTTCATGCCGCGCTTGAACTCGCCCGACGCCAGCCGCACGAAGGCGACGCGGTCGCGATGATTGGGGTCCATGTTGGCCTGGACCTTGAACACGAACCCGGAAACTTCCTCGTCGGCGGGTTTGACGATGCGGTCCTTGGCGGCTTGGACGCGCGGCGCCGGCGCATATTTGGCGAGGTGCGCAAGCAAATCCTGGACCGCGAATTTCTTCAGCGCCGAACCGAAAAAGATCGGCGTCAGGCGGCCGGCGCGATATTCGGCGTCGTCGAAACGCGCCAGCCCGGCGGTGACGAGATCGACTTCCTCGGACAGCTTGATCTTTTCGTCGAGCGTGAGGTGGGCTTCCACCGCCGGTCCGCCCAGACGCTCGCCGCCGTAAACCGAGAATTCCTCCGCATAAAGATCATAAACGCCGCGGAAATTGAGCCCTTGGCCGACCGGCCAGCTCATCGGCGCGACATCGAGCTGAAGCTGATCGGCAATCTCGTCCACCAGCTCGAACGGATCGCGCGCTTCGCGGTCCATTTTATTGATGAACGTCATGATCGGAATGTCGCGCAAACGGCAGACTTCGAACAGCTTGCGGGTCTGGCTTTCGATGCCCTTGGCGGCGTCGATCACCATCACGGCACTGTCGGCGGCGGTCAGGGTGCGATAGGTGTCTTCGGAGAAATCTTCGTGGCCGGGGGTGTCGAGCAGATTGAAGATCGCCCCGTCGTATTCGAAGGTCATCACGGCGCTGGTCACCGAGATGCCGCGCTCCTGTTCGATCTTCATCCAGTCGGAACGGGCGCGGCGCGCCTCGCCGCGCGCCTTGACGCGGCCGGCTTCGTGAATGGCACCGCCGAGCAGCAAGAGATGTTCGGTCAGCGTGGTCTTGCCGGCGTCGGGGTGCGAAATGATCGCGAAGGTGCGGCGTCTGGCGGCTTCAGTGGCTAAGGTCATGGCGGGCGGGGAGTTAGCAGACCGAGGCTGGATTGTCATCACCGAGCGCAAATGCGGCGCAAACGGCTGACTTCGCCACACTTGTCATCCCCGGCCGCGCGCCGGGGCGGGGCCGGCGTTATTGCTCGTTCTCGCCCGGGGGCGGGGCGTTCCGGGGCGGCTTTTCCTCGTCGTTGCCGAACAGCCAGTTGAGAAGGCCGCCGACCGGGTTTTTCTTGCGCTCCTGGCGCGGTTCGCCCTGCTGGTCGAACTTGGGCGCATTGTTGATCGCCGCTTCGTCGTCGGACGAAAGACCGGCGCCGCTCTGCATCTCGGTTTCGTCGAGACCGATGTTGTCTTCCGGCGGCGAGCGGTCGAGCCCTTTGACCGGCAGATCTTTTTCCGCCGCCTTCATCACCGTCTTCCAGATGGTCGCCGGAATGGTGCCGCCGGTGACGCCTTTCATCGGCGATGAATCGTCGTTGCCGACCCAGACGCCGGTGACGTAATCGGTGGTGAAGCCGACGAACCAGGCATCGTGATAATCCTGGGTGGTGCCGGTTTTGCCGGCCGCTTCGCGATCATAGAGATTGGCCGAAAAACCGGTGCCGTGGCTGACGACGCCGAACAGCATGGCGGTGAGGTCGCGGTTGACGTGGCTGGCCACGACGCGCTCGGGCTCATGGGCTTTGCGCTGATAGAGAACGCGGCCGTCGGCGCCGTCCACTTCGGTCACCAGGAAGGGAAAGACCCTGAGGCCGCCCGAAGCGAACACGGCGTAAGCGCTCGTCAGTTCCAAGGGCGTCACTTCGCTGGTGCCGAGCGCGAGCGATGCATTCGGCACCAGTTTGGAG
>JAATGK010000224.1 GCA_015654715.1 Alphaproteobacteria bacterium | reverse complement strand
GCGCGACGGCCATCTGCAAACCGACGACGTGGTGGCGCGTCTCAGGACCAAGCTCACCGGCATCGCCGGCGCCCGCATCAGCCTGCAAGGGGCGCGCAATTTCCGCGTCGGCGGCCGTCAGAGCGACTCGTTCTACCAATACTCGCTGCTCGGCGAAGACATCGCGGATCTCGACAAATGGGTGCCCAAGATCGTCGAGGCCTTGTCGAATGCGCCGGAATTCGAGGACGTCAACACCGATCGCCAGGATGCCGGGCTCGAGATTGATCTTCAGATCGACCGTGCCGCGGCGGCGCAACTGGGCATTTCCACCACCCAGATCACCTCAACCCTCTACGACGCTTTCGGCCAGCGCCAAGTTTCGACCATTTACGAGGACATGAACCAGTATCACGTCGTAATGGGCGTAGCGCCGGAGTTCTGGCAGAGCCCCGAAACCCTGAAAGACATCTATGTCTCGACCTCGGGCGGCGCGATTTCCGGCACGGCGGCTTCGGGCGCGGCCGCCGGTACGGTGGTGACTTCCACCGCCTCGCTCACGGCTGCCGACGTCGCCAACGATGCCAAGCGAAATCAGCAGTTGAACGCACTGGTCTCGACGGTCGGCGGCAGTGCTTCCACCTCGGCCTCGATTTCGACGCGGCAGGAAACCATGGTGCCGCTGTCGGCCTTCACCTCTTATGGGCCTGGTCTGGCAGCGTTGTCGGTCAACCACCAAGGCCCGTTCGTTGCCACCACCATTTCCTTCAATCTGGCACAGGGCAAAACGCTGGGCGACGCGGTCGTGGCGATCAACCGGACCATGGCGTCGATCAACGTGCCGGCTTCGATCCATGGCGAGTACGGCGGCAATGCCAGATTGTTCCAGCAGAACGGCGGCAACATGCTGCTGCTCATCCTCGCCGCCATCGTCGTGGTCTACATCATTCTCGGGGTGCTTTATGAAAGCCTGATCCACCCGTTGACGATCATCTCGACGCTGCCGTCGGCGGGCTTGGGGGCCTTGATCGCCATTCTCGTCGCCTACAAGTTCGACGATACCATCAACCTCAGCATCATTGCTTGGATCGGCATCATTCTGCTCATCGGCATCGTCAAGAAAAACGCCATCATGATGGTGGACTTTGCGCTCGCCGCCGAGCGCCAGCGCGGCCTATCCCCGCGCGATGCGATCTACGAGGCGTGTTTGCTGCGCTTCCGCCCGATCATGATGACGACCTTTGCCGCCATCCTCGGCGCCTTGCCGCTGGCGCTCGGCTTCGGCACCGGTTCGGAGATGCGCAAGCCGCTCGGCATCGCCATTGTCGGCGGCCTGATGGTCAGCCAAGTGCTGACGCTCTACACCACGCCGGTGATCTATCTCTACATGGATCGCTTCCGCTTGTGGTCGAGCCAGCGCTGGAACCGCTTCTACGCGCGGATCTTGGGCGATCCCATTCCGGACGAGGGGGCATAATCGTACCCTCCGTCATCTCCGGCTCGGCGCGCTGCCGCAGACGGCATGCATCACCGCGGCGGTGATCGAGCCGCGCGTGGTCGGGATGGCAATTGAAGATGGCAGATCGGTTTAGAAATCCGGCGTATCGGAGTCGGAGGTGTCCGGCTTGCCGTTGCGGATTTCCGAATTGCGGTACTGCCGGTACAGATTGCGCGTCGTGGCATAGAGGTCGATCGAGGTGCGCTCGATCTGCTCCAAATTATCGACGTTGCGCGCCCTGAGGTCGAGCACCGAAACGCCCGAGCGCACGGCGTACCAAGTGTCGGAGCCGTGGAAGCGGATGTAGGTGGTGGGATCGATGAAGATGTCGACCACGTTGCCGGCCAGATCACGCGGCGGGTTGGGGCCCATGAACGGGATCATCAGATAGGGCCCTTCGCCGACGCCGTAGACACCCAGCGTCTGGCCGAAGTCTTCGCTGTGGTCGGGAATGCCGATGAGGGTGGCGACATCGACCAAGCCGCCGACGCCGAGCGTCAGATTCACCGTGAAGCGGCCCAAGGTCTCGCCGGCGCGCGTGCCTTCGCCCTGCAACAGGTCGTTGCCGAAGGTGACCGGCTTGTCGAGATTATAGAGGAAATTGTGCACGCCGTTGCGGGCGAATTGCGGCACTGCGTGGTTGTAGAATTTCGCGACCGGCTTGGCCACCGCCTTGTCGATCTTCATGTTGACGTCGAAGATCGCCCGGTTGGTCGATTCATAAGGATCGTTTTGCGCGATCGCTTCGGGGTCCTTGCTCGCGGTACAGCCAGCGGCCAGAACGGCCAAGATCGCGATCGTGAGAATTTTTTGACACATTAATTAGGCCCGCCCGAACACGAGTATTCAACGCACCGATGAATATCGGGTTTCAAGGGCCATCCTTCAAGGGGCAATCCGGTTCAGATACCGCCATACCAGCTATATCCTTGGTCCTTCCAATAGCCGCCACGGCCGCCGGCGATCTCGTTCAGTTTCGCGACGACTTCGATATGCTTGATGTATTTGGCCATTTTGTAGCCGAGTAAACGCTCTGCGCGAAGACGAACCGGCGCGCCGTGTTTTACCGGCAACGGTACGTTGTTTAATTCGAATGCAAGAATCGTTTGCGGGTGGGTGGCTTCGAGCAGATCCAGGCTCTCGTAACAGAACTGCGGCTCGGCGCCTGCGGCAGCCATATTATCGGCGCAGCGAAAGACGACGTAGCGCGCCTCGGGCTTAACCCGCGCTACCGCCACGACCAGGGCCAACGGCACGCCCTTCCATTTGCCGATGCAACTCGACGGCAGGACCTTGAGGTCGTCCAGCGTCAGTGACTGGGGGGGCGCCAGTCCTCCCACCGTTACGCGTCAGTTTCCTGCTCGCCCAAAAGAATTCCACCCCAAAACCTCTGCGACAATTTTGTACAACCGGATAATGAAAACAGCGCCAAGCCGACGCCGTCTGGCGTCCGCCGAACAGCCACAGAAGCTGCGGCCAAGCCGCGTCCATGCATGGGGATGCCGGTCAGGAGCGCCAGTGGTCCCAAGCCGCAGATCACGATCGAACCGATGCTGGCCGATCCAGGTGGTGCCCTTGAGGTTGCCGTAGGGGGCCCGATTCGGCGGTCATGGCCAAGACGGGATGGGCAAAATCCGATCCCTCCCCAAGGTAAAGCGCGGGAGGGGCATTAAAAATCGGCAACCAGCTCATCAAGAGGACGACCAGGAAGTGCGGCGTTGAGCCGGTGGGCGACTCACGTCACCACGGCATGGCGGGCGATGACCGCGACGGGCCCGAGCGCTTCAGGCCCAAAACACGCTGCCAGAACGGCATCTTCTCGGGGCTCCCGCGATCATTCGCCGCGTCGCCTAGCTGCGCGGCGCGAGACCTGCCAACACGCACCAAGCCTCTGTTATTGATAGACATCGGCGGAAGGGTAAGATTAGTTTAGCCCACCTTGCCCAGAGGAATTTCCATGCCCACCCCGCTTCGTCTGCACCCTGACCGTCTTTTTCCGTCCGACAAAGATACCGGTAACATCGCGCGCCGGCTGTTCGAGAAGATCGAGAAACTCCCGATCATCAGTCCGCACGGCCACACCGATCCGTCATGGTTCGCCAATGACACGCCGTTCGAAGACGCGACCTCGCTGTTCCTGTGGCCCGATCACTACGTGCTCAGGATGCTCTACAGCCAGGGTATCTCGCTTTCGGCAATGGGCATCGCGCCCAAGGGCGGCACCGCCCAGGCCGATCGTCGCCAAGCCTGGAAGCTGTTTGCCGAGCACTATTACCTGTTCCGCGGCACGCCTTCGCGCACCTGGCTCGATCATGCGTTTGCGACCGTGTTCGGTATCGACGTGCGCCTCGATGGTGCGACTGCCGATCACTATTATGACGCGATCAAGGAAAAGCTCGCCGAGCCCGAATTCAAGCCGCGTGCGTTGTTCAAGCGTTTCAATATCGAGACGTTGGCGACCACCGAAGGCGCCACCGATCCGCTGCCGCATCACCAGAAGATCGCCGCGGAGTGGGATGGCCACGTCATCACGACGTTCCGGCCTGACGGCGTTGTCAATCCGGAGCTGAGCGCGTTCGTCAAGAACATGGCCGACCTCGCCGAGATCACCAAAGAAAACGTGGCGACCTGGAAGGGCTATCTCGCGGCGCTTCGCAGCCGCCGCCAGTATTTCCGCAACGTCGGCAAGGCGACCGCGACCGATCCTGGCCATCCGACGCCGCTCACCTGCGATCTGCCGGAGGTCGAATGCCAGCGCTTGCTCGACCGGGCCCTGAAGGGCGCCGTGACGCCGACTGAAGCCGAGATGTTCCGCGGCCAGATGCTGACCGAGATGGCGCTGATGTCGCTCGACGACGGCATGACCATGCAGATCCATCCCGGCAGCTATCGCAGCCACAACCCCGAGCTGTTTGCCGCCTATGGGCCCGATCGCGGTGCCGACATTCCGCAGCGCGTGTCCTACGTCGACACGCTGAAACCGCTGCTCGACAAAGTCGGTAACCGCGCGGACCTCACGATCCTGCTCTTCACGCTTGATGAATCGAATTACGCGCGCGAATTGGCACCGCTGGCCGGGCATTATCCGTGCCTGACGCTGGGGCCGGCGTGGTGGTTCCACGATTCGCCGGAAGGGATGATGCGTTTCCGCCGCAACTGCACCGAAACCGCCGGCTTCTACAACACCGCCGGCTTCAACGACGACACCCGCGCCTT
>JAATGK010000202.1 GCA_015654715.1 Alphaproteobacteria bacterium | reverse complement strand
GCCCCGAGATCCGCACCATCGCCACTCCCGCCCGCCCGGCCCCGGTCGCGGGTGCGAAAATCGTGTCGTCTCGCCGCATACGGCCTCTCCGATTCACCAATTAACCCGCCACTCGCCCAGGCGACCGCCTGCCAGCTTGTGAGCGCTTGTTTCGGCGCGTAAAGCTTGATCCAAATCAGTCCCGCAACAATGCGCGTCCGCGCATCTCACCGGAAGATAAAGATGAGCACCAATCGCCTCGCCGAGGAAACCAGCCCGTATCTGCTTTTGCACAAAGACAATCCCGTTCACTGGTACCCGTGGGGCCAGGAAGCGTTTGCCGAAGCCGAAGCTTCGGGTAAGCCGATTCTGCTTTCGATCGGTTATACGGCTTGTCATTGGTGCCACGTGATGAACAGCGAAAGCTTCGCCGACGCCAATACCGCGGCCTTGATGAACGACAACTTCGTCAACGTGAAGGTCGACCGCGAAGAGCGTCCCGACATCGACCAGCTCTATCAGGCGGCGGCCCAGACCATGGGCTATCAGGGCGGCTGGCCGCTCACCATCTTCCTCAATCCAAAGGGCGAGCCCTTCTTCGTCGGCGGCTATTTCCCCAACGAAGAACGCTTCGGCCAACCTCCGTTCACCCGCGTGCTCGAAGACATCTCCAAAAAATATAAGGAGAACGCCGAAGCCGTCGCCACCGATGCCACCAACATCACCGCCGCCGTCGGCGCGATCTGGAGCCGCGATCTGCGCGGCCCGTTCGATCCGCGTCTGCTCGATATTCTGTCGGTGCATGTCGCCCAACGCTTCGACATCTTCTACGGTGGCGTCACCGGCGCGCCGAAATTCCCTAACGCAGCGGTGGTTGAAACGCTGTGGCGTTCGTTCCTCAGGACCGGCGCGATGCAGTTCCCGCAGCTGGTTCAGATCACGCTCGACACCATGTGCCTTGCCGGCGTTTACGACCACGTCGGCGGCGGCTTCCATCGCTATGCGGTCGATGAGCGCTGGCTGGTTCCGCACTTCGAAAAGATGCTCTACGACAACGCCCAGATGGTCGATTTGCTCACGACGGTCGGCGTTCACAATCGCGTGCCGCTGTACAAGGTCCGGGTCGAAGAGACGATCGGCTGGGTGCTGCGCGAGATGATGGTCGGCGACGCTTTTGCCGCCAGCCTCGATGCCGATGTCGACGGCGAAGAGGGTGCCTACTATCTGTGGACGGCGCCGGAAATCGACGCCACCCTGATGGGCACCTTCGCCCAGCGCTTCAAGGAGGTTTATGCGATCCTCCCCGAAGGCCCGTTTAATGGCAAGAACATCGTCGCGCGCACCGGCGGCGCCCCATTCCCGCTGCCCGACGCCGATGAAGCGCTCTTGAAGCGCCAGCGCGGCCTCCTCCTCGCCGCGCGCCAGCAGATTCGCAAAGCCCCGCTGCGCGACGACAAAGTGCTCGCCGATTCCAACGGCTTGATGATCGCAGCTCTGGCCAATGCCGGCGCCAGCTACGGCAATGCCGACTGGATCGCCGCGGCGCGCAAGGCGTTTGCCTTCATCACCACGGCGCTCGCCGACGGTGATCATCTGTTCCACTCTTGGTGCGCCGGCAAGCCCAGCCATACCGCCTTCTCCGACGACTATGCCCACATGGCCCGCGCCGCCATTGCCCTGTTCGAAGCCACCAGCGACAAGCAATATCTCGATTACGCCAAGCGCTGGACGGCCGTGCTGAACGAGTCCTTCTGGGATGACGCCACTGGCGGCTATTTCCTGACCGCTGCCAATGATACCCCGCTGATCCATCGTGTGCGCACCGTCTATGACGCGGCCACCCCCTCGGCCAACGGCGTGATGATCGGCGTGCTCGCCAAGCTCTATCTCGCCACCGGCGACGTCAGCCATCGCGACCGTGCCGGCAACATTGTCGGCGCCTTTGCCGGCGATGTCGGCCGTTCGTTCCTGGCGATGGGGACCTACATCAACGGTCTGGAGACCCTGATCGCCGGCTTGCAGATCGTGATCGTCGGACCGCACGATGCGCAGAAGACCCGCGAGCTCGTCACCGCCGTACTCGGCCGCAGCCTGCCGAATCGGCTGCTGCTGGTGGTCGAGCCCAACGAAGAGCTGCCCGAGGGTCATCCCGCGCGCGGCAAGAAGATGGAGAACGGCCAGCCGACCGCCTACGTTTGCCAGCACCAGAACTGTTCGGCGCCGATCGCCAATCCGGTGACGCTGAGCCAAGTCCTGCAACTGCCGCCGCGTCCGCCGCAGCCGGGCCAGCGGCCGCAGTAAGCTGGTGCATCCTTGCTTATGCAAACGCCCGGTCAGCAATGCCTGGGCGTTTTGCTTTTTGAAGGCTTGGTTGGCGAATATGCGCCGCCTAGAGACACCGAAAGACGCGACGTGAAGCGTCGCATTTCGCCCGCAACACGCGTTTGCAAAGCGAGAGGCTTTGCGACAGAAAAATACCGATAGTTGTACCAAGCAAACAGTCGCGGGTCGTAGAATGGCGCGCGTTTGAGGAAGAACCACCATGCGCAAATTCGCGATTATGTTCGGCTGTGCCGCGCTCTTGTCCATGGACCTAGCTGCAGCTGGCCCTCTCTATCGGGTCAGTTTCCATTTCGCGAAGGCCGGGGCGAACGACCAGATTTTCTTTCATGACCGCGTGGCGTGCCTGCGGCAAACGTCGACCGAGGCTTTTACCAATGGGCCGTCCGCCGTCAGCGCTCAGGGCGTTTCGGTACCTGGGCAACTCGCCGGAACCTTTTATGTGCGCCACGCCAATGCGTTCTATCAATGCATGACGGCAAAAGGCTATCGTGCCGATCCCAACGGACCGTTCAAAGTGTCGTTTGGGTCTGAGGCCTAAGCTCCGATGGCGCGCTGATCAGGCCGCGATCAATTCCTCGTGGCCGTGCCGCGAAGGTTTGGCCATTCCGCACGCGCAAGTGTGAGAATCGAAGCGTTAACGCCTGTATCAATCAGTTCGCCGCGATGCCGATTGTCTGGTGGCCGTTCTTAGTCGCAAACACGACATCCTGCCGCGTTGAAGTCGCGCTATGCGCACCTAAGTCATTACGGCTCTTTGGCCATGTCGCAAACCGCAGCAAATCCGTCGCGATGGCGGAAACTTGCCTTTACTCCCCCCTCTCTCCCTTCTCAAATTTTGAAAACGAATGTACCAACCCATTGAGAATCCAATGAAAGCCATTCGCATCTTGAAGACTGGCGGTCCTGAAGTGCTCACCCTTCAGGAGGTCGAAGCCCCGACGCCCGGCCCTGGCCAGGTGTTGGTTCGTGCTGCCGCCATTGGCGTCAATTTCGTCGACACCTATAACCGCTCCGGTCTCTACAAGTTGCCGCTGCCCAGCGGCCTCGGCACTGAGGCGGCCGGTACGGTGGAAGCGGTGGGCGCGGGCGTCATCTCCATCCAGCCGGGCGATCGGGTGGCTTATTGCACCGCTCCCATCGGTGCTTATGCCGAAGCGCATGTGGTCCCGGCCGAAAAGCTAGTGAAACTGCCCGGCACGGTGTCGTTCGAAACCGCGGCGGCCACCATGCTGAAGGGCCTGACGGTGCAATACCTGCTGAAGCAGACCTTCGCGGTGCAGCCGGGCCAGACCATTCTCATCCATTCCGCCGCGGGTGGGGTGGGACTGATCGCCGGGCAATGGGCCAAGCATCTCGGCGCCCATGTCATCGGCACGGTCGGGTCGGACGAAAAAATCGCGCTCGCCGAAGCCAACGGCTACGACTTGGTCTTGAACCTCAAACAGGATGACTGGGTCGCACGCGTGCGCGAGGCCACATCGGGCAAAGGTGTGCCGGTGGTCTATGACTCGGTCGGCAAGGACACGTTCGAAGCCTCACTCGATTGCCTGTCGCCGCGCGGGTTGATGGTCAGTTTCGGCAATTCCTCCGGTGCGGTCGCCCCGTTCTCTCCGGCCATCCTGTCAGCCAAAGGCTCGCTTTATCTCACCCGCCCGACCTTGTTCCATTACGCCGCCACACCTGCGGCCCTGCAAGCGATGGCCGATGATCTGTTTACAGTGATCGCCTCGGGCGCGGTGAAAATCGCCGTCAACCAGCGCTTCGCCCTCGCCGACGCCCGCAAAGCCCACGAGGCCCTGCACGGGCGTAAAACAACTGGCGCAACGATTCTGATACCCTGATGTGTGGTGGAGCCTAAAGGAGTTGCCCATGGACTATGTAAAACTCGGCCATACCGGTCTCGACGTGTCGCGGCTGTGTCTTGGCTGCATGACCTTTGGCGTACCCGGCCGCGGATTTCACGAATGGACGCTTGATGAAGAGCAAAGCCGGCCGCTGATCCGCCAGGCGGTGGAAGCCGGGATCAACTTCTTCGACACCGCCAATGTCTATTCCGACGGTACCTCCGAGGAGATCGTCGGCCGGGCGCTCAAGGATTTCACCCGCCGCGATGAGGTCGTGATCGCCACCAAAGTCCACGGCCGCATGCATCCAGGCCCGAATGGCGCCGGCCTCAGCCGCAAAGCGATCCTTCAGGAAATCGACAATTCGCTGCGCCGCCTCGGCACCGATTATGTCGACCTTTATCAGATCCACCGTTTCGATCCGGACGTGCCGATCGAAGAAACATTGGAAGCGCTGCACGATGTCGTGAGGGCAGGCAAGGCGCGCTATATCGGGGCGTCGTCGATGTACGCGTGGCAATTCGCCACCATGCTGCACCTAGCCGAGGCCAACGGCTGGACGCGCTTCGTCAGCATGCAGAACCACGTCAACCTCCTCCACCGCGAGGAAGAGCGCGAAATGCTGCCGCTGTGCGAAGCCGAAGGCATCGCCGTGATCCCGTGGAGCCCGCTCGCCCGCGGCCGCTTGACCCGGCCCTGGCAGACCGCCACCAAACGCTCCGAAACCGATGCGTTCGGCCACACCCTGTATGACCACACCGAAGCGGCTGATCGCAAAGTCGTCGAAGCCGTCGCGGCCGTGGCCGAAGCCCGCAAAGTTCCGCGCGCCCAGGTGGCGCTTGCTTGGCTGCTGGCCAAGCCGGCGATCACCGCTCCCATCGTCGGGGCCTCGAAACCAGGGCATCTCGAAGATGCCGTCGCGGCACTATCTTTGAACCTGAGCGACGACGAGATCGCCCAGCTCGAAGCGCCTTATGTGCCGCATGCGATCGTCGGTTTCTCCTGAAACAAAAAAGGGCAGCCAGACCGGCTGCCCTTGCTTCTCACCAGCGAAAACAATGCCGGATCAGGTATTCATCGATTCGAAGAAATCGCCGTTGTTCTTCGTCGAACGCAGCTTGTCGAGCAGGAACTCGATGGCGTCGACCGTGCCCATCGGCGCCAGGATGCGGCGCAGGACATAGGTTTTCGACAACGTGCCCTTGTCGAGCAGAAGCTCGTCCTTGCGGGTGCCCGACTTGAGGATGTCGATGGCCGGGAAGATGCGCTTGTCGGCGACTTTGCGGTCGAGGATGATTTCCGAATTGCCGGTACCCTTGAACTCTTCGAAAATCACTTCGGCCATGCGACTGCCGGGGTCGATCAGGGCCGTCGCGATGATGGTCAGCGAGACGCCTTCCTCGATGTTACGGGCGGCACCGAAGGAGCGCTTGGGGCGCTGCAAGGCATTGGCGTCGACGCCGCCGGTCAGCACTTTGCCTGAGGATGGCACCACGTTGTTGTAAGCCCGTCCCAGACGGGTGATGG
>JAATGK010000156.1 GCA_015654715.1 Alphaproteobacteria bacterium | reverse complement strand
CGCTCCGGCCATGCCCTCAATAACGCCTTGCTCCGGGCCCTGTTTTCCGACCCGGCCAATTACCGGCTGGTGGCGGCGCCGTGAACATCACCGTCAAATTACGCCGCTGTAACCGCTAACCGGTTAATACAAAGGCGGTTTTGCCCTCTGGACCTTGCGTCACTCCAAATGCGATAAGGCAAACCCGCGCTCGCATGTGGGCGCCGAAACGGAAAACAATGTCCATGCAGCTTCTGTCGCGCGGTTTGGCCGCTGTGCTCGTTGTGGGTTTCGGGCTGTCGTTGTCGGGCTGTGCCTGGATCGATCGCCAGACCGGCAAAGAAGAAAAACGCGATGCTGATTATCAGGAACGCCCGATCGAGCAGATCTATGGCGATGCCTGGAAGAAGGTGCACAGCGGCGATTGGGCCGATGCAGCCTTGCAGTTCGCCGAAGTCGAACGCCAGCATCCCTATTCGGTGTGGGCGCGGCGCGCCACGCTGATGAGCGCCTACTGCTTTTACCAGGCCAACAAATACACCGAGGCCGTCGCCACCGCCGACAGTTATATCTCGCTGCATCCGGGCTCGAAGGAAGTGGCTTACGCCTTCTATCTCAAGGCGGTGTCGCTCTACGAACAGATCGTCGACGTCGAACGCGATCAGTCCAACACCGAACAGGCGCTGGTGGCTTTGCAGGACGTGGTGCAGCGCTTCCCCGATACCGAATATGCCCGCGACGCCACTCTGAAGATCGACCTGACGCTGGACCATCTGGCCGGCAAGCAGATGGAAGTCGGCCGCTATTACCTGCACCAGGGCGACTACATCGGCGCCATCAACCGCTTCCGCGTCGTGGTCGAGCAGTACCAGAAGACCACCCAGATCGGCGAAGCGCTGGAGCGCCTGACCGAGGCTTATTACGCTCTCGGGCTGACCCGTGAGGCGCAGACCGCCGCCGCCATCCTCGGCCATAACTATCCCGGCAGCCCCTGGTACGAGGACGCCTACAACCTGCTTCAGAAGAAAAGACTGAAGCCGGAAGAGGACAAGGATTCCTGGATTTCCCGGGCGTTCAGCAAGATTCTGTAGGGGACATTCGTTCGCTCTGGACTTGATCCCGCCCGCCGGTTGGTCACTATTCGTTCTGGAAAGAATCTGAGGGTGCGATGCTCGCTGCCCTGAGCGTGCGCGACATTGTTCTCATCGAAGCGGCGACGCTGGAATTCGCCGCCGGTCTGAACGTGCTCACCGGTGAAACCGGCGCCGGCAAGTCGATTCTGCTCGATTCGCTGGGGCTGGCCACGGGCGGGCGCGGCGGCGGCCGGGCTAGTGTGCGCCCCGGCAGCAGCCAAGGTTCCGCTACGGCGCTGTTCGAACCGCCCAAGAAACATCCCGCGCGCGCGCTTCTGGCCGACCAGTCGATCCCGGGCGAGGGCGAAATCGTCTTGCGCCGGACGCTGGCCGCCGACGGGCGTACCCGCGCCTTTGTCAACGACGAGCCGGTGGGCGTCGGCTTCCTCAAAGACCTCGGCGCCGCGCTCTTGGAAGTGCATGGCCAGTCCGACGACCGCGGTCTGTTCGATTCCGCCACCCATCGCCTGCTGCTCGATGCCTTCGGCGGGCTCGATGCGCTGGTCGGCGAAGTGGCCGAACTGTTCGCCGCTTTCGATGCCGCCCGTATCGCGGCCGAGGATTTGAAACGCACCCAGGCGCTGGCCGCGGCCGATGCCGATTTCATCAAACAGGCGGTCGACGAACTCACCGCCCTCGATGCCGAAGCGGGCGAAGAGGAATCATTGGCGTCGGAGCGCGCGCTGTTGATGAACGCCGCCCGCATCGCCGAAGACATTGCCGCCGCCAGCGATCTGCTGTCGGGCGACCGCGGGGCGGAAAGTGCGCTCGCCGGTGCCTTGAAACGGCTCAGCCGCATGAGCGAAGAAGCCCGCAAAGCCGCCGCGGCCGCCGAGACCGCACTGGAGCAGGCGTTTGCCCTCACCGAAGAAGGCCGGCGCGAGCTGGACGCGCTGCTGTCGCGGCTCGAAGTCGACGCCGGGGCGCTGGACCGCAAAGAAGAGCGTCTGTTCGCCATTCGCGCCGCCGCCCGCAAATATGCCGTCAAGCCGGACGGCTTGCCGATCGTGCTCGACGGGTTCCGCAAGCAACTGGATGCGCTCGATCTGTCGGGCGGCAAGTTGAAAGAAGCCGAAGCGGCGGCGGCGCACGCCCGCGCCGGGTTCCTCGCCAGCGCGATGCGCCTTTCCGAAGCCCGCAAGGTCGCGGCCAAGGATCTGGAAAAAGCCGTGGCAGGGGAACTGACGCCGCTGAAACTCGGCCACGCCCGTTTTCGCGTCGCGTTCGTCGAGTGCGAGCCCACCGCGCAAGGCCTCGAGCGCGTCGCTTTCGAAGTCGCTACCGTGGATGGCGCCGCCTTCGGACCGCTGACGAAAATCGCCTCGGGTGGCGAGTTGGCGCGCTTTTCCCTCGCCATCAAAGTGGTGCTGGCGCAAGCCGGGCCTCCGGCCGCGCTGGTGTTCGACGAGGTCGATCGCGGCGTCGGCGGGGCGGTCGCCGATGCGGTTGGCCTGCGCTTGCAAAAGCTGGCGCAGACGACGCAAGTGCTGCTGGTCACGCATTCGCCGCAGGTGGCCGCCCGCGCCGAGCGCCATTTCCGCATCAGCCGCAAAGGCTCCAAGACCATCGTGGAACAGCTTGACGGCGAGGCGCGTTTGGAAGAAGTCGCGCGTATGCTGTCGGGCGCCGAAGTGACGGCCGAGGCGCGCGCCGCCGCCAAACGGCTGATCGAAGAGGCGAAAGCGGCGCCCAAGAAATCGCGGAAAGCGCGGGTATGACGAAGAAAAAAGAAACCGCGCCCGGCGATCTGTTCAGCGGGGCCACGGCCGCCATCGCGGTT
>JAATGK010000116.1 GCA_015654715.1 Alphaproteobacteria bacterium | reverse complement strand
GGTCGAAAGGGTGGAGCTAGACGCCCTCCTCGCCCGCGCCGATTTCATCACTCTGCACACGCCCAAAACGCCGGAGACCAAGAACATCATCTCGGCCGATGCCATCGCCAAGATGAAAAAAGGTGCCCGCCTCATCAATTGCGCCCGCGGCGGATTGGTCGACGAAGAAGCCGTCAAGGTGGCGCTCGATACCGGCCATCTCGCCGGCGCCGCGCTCGACGTCTTCAGCGAAGAACCGGCTAAGGCGAGCCCGTTGTTCGGCAACGAAAAAGTCGTGGCGACGCCGCATCTAGGCGCCTCCACCGAGGAAGCGCAAGAGAACGTGGCGCTGCAAGTAGCCGAGCAGATTTCCGATTACCTCATCACCGGGGCGATCGTGAATGCGCTCAACATGCCCTCGATCAGCGCCCAGGAAGCCCAATCGGTGCGGCCGTGGATCAGCCTCTCCGAAAAGCTCGGCGCTTTTGCCGGCCAGCTTACCGAGACCCATATCACGGCGGTGGAAATCCTCTACGAAGGCACCGCGGCAACGTTGAACCAGCGCGCGCTGACGCAAGCGGCGCTGGCGGGCCTGCTCAAATCGCACCTGCCGGACGTCAACATGGTCAACTCGCCGGTGGTGGCCAAGGAGCGCGGCATCAAGGTGAGCGAGACGCGCCGCGACCAGCAAGGCGTCTATGAAGGCTATATCCAGATCACGGTGACGACGCCGCAAATGGCGCGCACGGTGGCAGGGACGGTGTTCTCGGACGGCCATCCGCGCCTGATCCAGGTCAAGGACATCAAGCTCGACGCCGAATTCGCGCCGAACATGATCTATGTCACCAACGAGGACAAACCGGGCTTCATCGGCCGCCTCGGCACACTGCTCGGCGAATCCAAAGTCAACATCGCGAACTTCACCCTCGGACGCAGCAACCCCGGCGAGGACTCCATCGCCCTCGTCCAGGTCGACGGCGACGTCGCTCCGGCGGTGATCGAGGCGATTCGCAAGCTGCCGCTGGTGAAAAGCGCCAAGGCCCTGAAGTTCGAATAAAAATGACGGTAAAGTGCGGCAGAAAAGTCTCCTAACCTGCTTTTCTGCCGTTGCCCGTTTTCCGCGAGCCTCCTGCGGACTATTACCCCGGCTGGAACACCGGCGGAGGGGATGCCGTGTCACCGGGTGCCGTCATTTATCTGCTTTGGGGTCTGTGGTTCATCGCCTGGCTGGTTGTCGCGGTGACGGCGAAGCGCGAGCCGGGAACGCTGCATGGGATGCTGTCGTTCCTCTTCCACCTGATCGCCGCGGCGGCGGCGCTGCTGCTCTTGATGCTGGTGCGGCCGTGGCCGGCCACGGACCTGCAGTACCGGCTGTGGGCGTCCGGCGTGCCCGACGGGCTCGGCTGGGTGCTGGTGGTCTTTGCGCTTGCCAGTTTCGGCTTTTCCGGCTGGGCCAGTGCGCACCGCATTGCCTGCCTCAACCACGGCACAAGACTGGTCGACAGCGGACCTTATGCGGCGGTGCGCCAGCCGATCTATCTCGGTTTGATCGTCGCGGCCGTGTTGACCGCAACGCTGTTCGGCCAACCGACGTCGCTGCTCGGCGCCGTGCTTCTGGCCGCGTCGCTCGCCGCCAAAGTGCATCTGGAAGAACGCACCACGACCGATGCGGCGCACCGCGCCTACCGCCGCCGCGTGCCGATGTTCGTGCCGTTCTGGCCGATGGGCTGAAGCCCGGCACTTTTCCGGCAAGCGCTTTCGCAGCCGAACCTACTTCTTCTCCGCCCGCAGCGCTTCGTGGTGGCGGATCACTTCCTTGACGATGAAGCCGAGGAATTTCTCGGCGAAATCGGGATCGAGCTTGGCCTCGTGCGCCAACCCCCGAAGCCGCGCGATCTGCTCGGCCTCGCGAGCCGGATCGGCGGGCGGCAGCCCATGCTCGGCCTTGAGACGGCCGACGCTTTGCGTGCACTTGAACCGCTCGGCGAGCAAATGGATCAGCGCCGCATCGATATTGTCGATGGAATCGCGCAGCCGCAACAGTTCGGGATCGGACTTCTCTGTCGTCAAAGGTCTGGCTCCTGCTTCTCAGAGCGCAGTCTTGGGCCAGACCCGCAGCAAGGCAATGCGGTGTGGAGCAGCGCCCCTATTTCCGGGGGTCGAGCTCCAGCCACATGGCATTCAAAATCGCCAGCGCAGCCGCAAAACCGAGACCCAGAATCCAAGCAAAATACCACATGGGTGAACCTCAATAGTTGGCGTTGCTGTCCGACAGGATCGTCTCTGCCTTCACCTGGCCGCGCATGATGCGATAGACCCAAGCGGTGTAGATCAGCACGATCGGCAGGAAGATGATCACGCAGCCGAGCATGATCTCAAGCGTCAGTTTGGACGACGAAGCGTCCCACACCGTCAGGCTCTGAGCGGGATGGCTCGTCGACGGCAGGAAGAACGGGAACAGCGACAGACCCGCCGTGGCGATCGTGCCGACCGGCACCAGCGCGGACGAAATCCAGGCAAGGAGCGGCTTCCCCCGCAACACCACCGCCAGGAAGGCGCCGAGATAGGCCACCAGCGGCGCCAGCCACAGGATCGGGAGAGCCTTGTAATTGGCGAACCAGCCGCCGGCGACCTGCGTCACGGTTTTCAGCGTCGGGTTCGACGGACCGTCGTGATTGATCGCGCCGGTGATCTGATAGCCCTTGAGCTGCAAGACCCAATAGCCCGCCACCGTAAACAGCACGAAGAACACCAGAGCCGCCCACGGGATGACCGCCCGCGCCCGCGCCCCAGGTTTGCCTTCGGCCTTGAACGAGACCCACGTGGCGCCGTGCAGGACGTGCATGGCAACCGAGACGAGGCCCGCCAGAAGCGCGAACGGATTGAGCAGCGAGAACAGCGTTATTTCCTCATGGAAGCGCAGGTCCGAGTCGAAGCCGTAAGGCACGCCAACGAACAAATTGCCGAAGGCGACGCCGAAGATCAGCGCCGGGACCAAGCCGCCGACGAACAGCGCCCAGTCCCAAAACGTGCGCATCCCCGTCGACTGGAACTTGGAACGGAACTTGAAGCCCACCGGCCTGAGGATCAGCGCGGCCAGCAAGAGGAACATGGCGAGGTAGAAGCCGGAGAAGGCGGCCGCATAAAGCGGCGGCCAAGCGGCGAAGATGGCACCACCCCCGAGGATCAGCCACACCTGATTGCCTTCCCAGGTGGGGCCCACCGAATTGATGACGACACGGCGCTCGATGTCGCTGCGAGCGACAAACGGCAACAGGATGCCGGTGCCGAAATCGAACCCATCCATGACCGCAAAGCCGATGAGCAGGATGCCGAGCAGCGCCCACCAGATCAGACGCAGAATTTCGTAGTCCATTGGTTTACTCCGCCGCCACGAGGTTTTCTTCGACGTTGTGGCCCAGCGTCTTGTCGGGCCCCAGCTTGATGTACTTCACGAGCAGATAGATGTCGGCGACCAGCAGCGTCGAATAGAAGACGATGAATCCGAGCAAGGAGAACAGCACGTTGGCCGCAGCCGTTCCCGATACCGCCAGCGCGGTCGGCAGCACGCCTTCGATGATCCACGGCTGGCGGCCGTATTCGGCGACGATCCAGCCGAGTTCGGCGGCGATCCATGGCAGCGGCAGCGTCCAGAAGGCGGCCTGCAGGAACCAGCGATAGGTGGTGAGCTTGCGCTTGGCCGACAGCCAGAACGCCACCGCGAACAGAAGGATGAAGTAGAAGCCGAGCCCGACCATGAAGCGGAACGACCAGAATAAGACCGGCACGTCTGGCACGGTCGAGGCGGCCGCCGCATCGATTTGTTGCTGCGTCGCGTTCTGCACGTCGGGACGGAAGCGCTTCAACAAGAACGCGTAGCCGAGATCATCGACGTGGGTATCGAGCGTCTGACGCAGGGTGGTATTTTTGCGATCCGTCTTGATCTTGGCGAGTGCATCATAGGCGATCATGCCGCTCTTGATACGGATCTTGGCGACGTCGACCAGATTGTTGATGCCCGGCACCTCTTCATCGACGGAACGCGTCGCGATCAGGCCGAGGGCGTAGGGAATCTTGACCTCGTACTTCGTCGTGTGGCTCTTCATGTCGGGGATGCCGATCAGAGTGAAGGAGGCCGGCGCCGGCTGCGTATTCCACTCCGCCTCGATGGCCGCGATCTTCATCTTCTGGTTCTGGCCGGCGGTGTAGCCCGACTCGTCGCCGAGAACGACGACGCTGAGCGACGCCGCCAGCCCGAATCCGGCCGCAACCGTCATCGAGCGCTTGGCCAATTCCACATGCCTGCCGCGGAGCAGATAGAACGCACTGATCGCCAGCACGAACACCGAGCCGATCACGTAACCCGAGCTCACCGTGTGCACAAACTTGGCTTGCGCCACGGGATTGAGCAGCACCTCGGCAAAGTTCGACACTTCCATGCGCATGGTATCGGCATTGAAGCGTGAACCCACCGGATACTGCATCCAACCGTTGGCGATCAGGATCCACAGCGCCGAAAGATTGGTGCCGAGCGCCAGCCCCCAGGTGATGACGAGGTGACCCACCTTGCTCATCCGGTTCCAGCCGAAGAAGAAGATGCCGACGAAGGTGGCTTCGAGGAAGAACGCCATCAGGCCTTCGATCGCCAGCGGCGCACCGAACACATCGCCGACATAATGCGAGTAATAGGCCCAGTTGGTGCCGAACTGGAATTCCATGGTGATGCCGGTGGCAACGCCCATCACGAAGTTGATGCCGAACAGCGTGCCCCAGAACTTGGTGAGGTCGCGCCAGATCGTCCGGCCCGTCATTACATAAACGGTCTCCATGATGCCGAGCAGGACCGCAAGACCCAGCGTCAGCGGCACGAACAGGAAGTGATACAGCGCGGTTACCGCAAACTGCAGGCGCGAAAGATCGACGATGTCCATGGTGTCATCCTAGCGATGGTCTGTGCCGAGGAGCCGGTCGGAGACGGCGGCCGTATCGGCAACAATCCGGTGGGACGGACTGAAGAACGCAACATAAAGGCCGGTCAGAAGGACGACCTTGATCGCCAAAACCGCGACGATGTCCTTCCACAAAATCGGACGTTTCATTTCCCGTTCTTCCGTTCGTTCCAACCAACTTTCGCCGGTTCGGCACCGGCAAGGGCGGTTAACGTGACTTGGGCGGGCCGGCGCTGCGTCAGGGGCTCCCTGTCAGCCAGGGCAAGATCTTCGGCGTTTCGCCCCCACGGCGGTGCTGACAACCGTCAAAATCACAGTCGAAGACTCTCATTGTTCTAAGAAAAAGTGCAGAGGGAATAACCTTGGGGGGACAACATGCCGCCCCCTTCCGCCACGCTATTGAGATTGCGACCACCTCGCAGGTGCCACAGGTGGACGTACTCACCAACCCGAAGAAAGTATGGGAAAAACAACGCCGCTACCCGCCCTGTGTGTATGCGCGGCGAGTGCAATTTGCTAGAAGTGTAATGAATAAAAACTACAGGAAAAATGTCCCAGCCGCTTCCTCGCTCCAGCCTACCGCCGTGGGACGACCCGCTGTTCGAAGCAGTGGTCGCCGCCGCGGTCAACGGCGTCATGGCGATCGACGACCGCGGGCTGATCAGCGTCTTCAGTACGGCCTGCGAGTCGATGTTCCAATACCGGCGCGACGAGGTCCTGGGCCACGGCATTGCCATGCTGCTCGCCGCTCCGTTCCGCGAGGAATACGACGCCCGGCTGGTCCAATTCCAGGACACGGGCAAGGCCAATGCCACCGGCACCGGACGCGAACTTACCGGGCGGCGCAAAGACGGTTCGGAATTTCCCGTCTTCCTGTCGGTCGGCGAAGGCGTGCATGACAGCCGTCGCATGTTCGTGGTGGTGGTTCAGGACCTCACGGGCCTGCAGCTCGAGCGCGCCATCCATGCCGAACAGCGCTCGTTCCTGGCGGCGATCGTCGATTCCGCCAACGACGCCATCATGTCGAAAACCCTGGACGGCATGATCACGAGTTGGAATCGCGCCGCCGAGACCCTGTTCGGCTACAGCGCCACCGAAATGATCGGCACCCCCATCATCCGTCTGTTCCCGCCGGACCTCATCGGCGAAGAAGCCGGCATCATGAAACGTGTCCGCGCCGGCGAAGCGATCGAGCATTACGAAACCGTCCGCCTGCGGAAAGACGGCAAGCCGATCGACGTCTCGGTCACGGTGTCACCGATACGCGATTCGGCCGGCGTGGTGATCGGTGCCTCCAAAACCGTACGTGACATCACCGAAAAAAAGCTGGCCGGCGCGCGGATGCAGGCCCTGTCGGCCGAGCTTTCCCACGTCGCCCGGGTCAACGAAATGGGCCAGGTCTCCGCCGCGATTGCTCATGAACTTAATCAGCCCCTGACGGCGGTCCTCAACTACACCAACGTCGCCAAGCGACTGATCGACTCGACCGATCCCGCCGCCAAGGCCAAGGCTTATGAGGCGGTGGTTAAGGCTGGCGAACAGGCGCTCAGGGCCGGACACATCATCCAGCGCTTGCGAGATTTCGTCGAAAAACGCGATTCCAAAAGGACTTTCGAAGACATCAATGCCGTAACGGAAGACGCGCTCGCCCTCGGTCTGATCGGCACCCGCGCCGACGCCATCAAGATGACGCTGGTCCTGGCGTCCGGGCTGGAGCCGGTCTTGATCGACAAGGTCGAGATCCAGCAGGTGCTAGTGAATCTCTTGCGCAATGCGGCCGACGCGATGGCGCAATCGGAGCGGCGCGAGCTGACCGTAACGACGGCGCCCGTGAACGGGACGTGGGTACAGGTGAGCGTCAAGGACACCGGCTCAGGGGTCTCCGAAGAACTGGCCGAGCGCCTGTTTCGTCCGTTTGTGACTACCAAGGCGGGCGGAATGGGAATAGGACTAGCAATCAGCCGCTCAATCATTGAAGCTCATGGCGGCCGGCTTACGATGGTTCCCAATCCGAGCGGAGGGACCGTCTTCCAGTTCATTCTGCCGGCTACAAAACGCATGGTGGATTGATCCGATGGCCGAATCCGTTTTCATTGTCGATGACGATCCCGATATTCGCGATTCCCTTGCGCTGCTGCTTTCAGCATCTGGCTACGCCAGCAAAGCTTACGAATCGGCAAGCTCGTTCCTCGCCAGCGAAGCCCCTGAATCGGTCGGCTGCCTGATCGTCGACGTGCAGATGCCTGAAATGGATGGCATCGCCCTGCAGAAGGAGCTGGTGGCCCGCCGCTCACCGCTGCAGGTGATCGTGATGACCGGCCATGCCGATATCCCGATCGCCGTCGGCGCCATGAAGGCCGGTGCGGTCGATTTCCTCGAAAAGCCGTTCGACGAGCCGGTTTTGCTCGACAGCGTCCGCCGGGCCATCGATCGTGCCTCGATGGCAGGCGACCTGGTCAAGGAAGCCCGTGGCGCCGCCGCCAGGCTGGCGCTATTGACCGACCGGGAGCATCAAGTCCTTGATCTTATTGTCGCCGGCAAGGCGAACAAGGTGATCGCTCACGAACTGTCCATCTCCCCGCGCACGGTGGAAATCCATCGCGCCCGCGTCATGGAAAAGATGGATGCCGGCAACCTCGCCGATCTGGTGCGCAAGGCGCTGTCGATCCCCTCCTAGCGGAAGGATTAGGCACTTCTCCGTATTTCGCAGATTTCGCGTTCCGGTTAAATAGCCCATCGTTTCAGAGGCTTTCGGGGCTCCCGGTTTGGCGACCATGGTTGATATCATCGACGACGACGACGCAGTACGCGATTCAACGCGGGCCTTGCTCGAATCCTATGGCTACGAAGTCCGTGATCATGCGTCGGCGGAGCAGTTCCTTGAGCACGCCAACTTGAAACCCGACTGCCTTCTGGTCGACCAGCACATGCCCGGCATGACCGGACTCGATCTGCTCGAACATCTTCGCGCGAAAGGCGATCAGACGCCGGCGCTGATGATGACCGGGCGCAGCGATCCCTCCCTCGAACCACGCGCGGCCCGCATCGGCGTGACGCTGCTGCACAAGCCCGTGCCCGAAGAACAACTCGTGTTGTGGCTCAAGCACGCGCGCCCAACTCCCGCCTGATTGCATCTTTCGGCCATCACGCCGCGGACCGCATCCGTAGTGCCCGCATTGCGGGCATGGCGCATCGGTGCGCCCAAAATCTCAACCCCACGCAGCAAAAGGATGGTTAGCAAATCCTTTCCAAAGTGCGGCATCAGGGAAATCCCGAACTTACAACCATTCTTAAATGCGTCCATTCTGCCGTCATCAAACACGTTGGGACGGAAACAAGATGTCGGCGGAAGATTTCAAACGGCGATACGAAGAAGAGAATGCTGCAGAGCATAATCTAATCGAACGCGCCTGCGCGAGATCGGATGTTATCCGCAAACGCCTCGCTACCGTTGCCGGAGAACTCCGTCTGGCTGCTGCAACAGCCGGCACGGGGCGCGAAGGCCTCCTCAAGATCGCGAGGAAATTCGAACAAAACGCGATGCCGGGAGACCATACGTGATCGCACGAGCCTTAAGCACAATCTTCTCCTTGACGGCCGGGCAAGCCCCAAGCCTTGGCCGCGCGTCCCCTTGTACCCACGAAAATGTGGTCGCTTATCTCCTACGACTTAAAGACGAAGTGTTTTGGCCCCGGATTCTCGTTCGTTGTGCACCCCCGCCAAACGAGATCCAGCCGATTGCGCCTGTCCGGCTCTAGATCCGGGCCGGCAGGCGCACCTTTTTCTCCCCTCTTGACCCACTGAAGCCGTCCGTCCGAAGCTGGCCTGCGAAATCTCCGCGGGACTATTCATGACACGACGTCTTCTCACAGCTCTCATCTTGAGCGCCGGATTTTCCGTCGCGGCTACGGCGGCCCCCGTGGTGTCGGACGGCTGGATCCGCGCCCTGCCCGGCGACAATCCGGCAGGCGGCTATTTCACGCTCCACAATCCCGACAAGACGCCGCTGGTATTGACCGGCATCAGCTCACCCGCGTGCGGCACGGCGATGCTGCATATGACCCACGAAATGGGCGGCATGGTGCACATGATGATGGTGGACAACGTCACGGTGCCGGCCGGCGGCACGTTCCACTTCGCGCCCGGCGGCTATCATGTGATGTGCATGGCCCCCAAAGGCCTCAAGCCCGGCACGAACGTAGCGGTGACGCTGAAATTTGCCGACGGCTCGCAGGTGATCGCGAACTTTGCCGTGAAAACTGCGACGGGAAATTAGTCGACGTCGGCCGTGCAGCCGGGAAGCCCGCGCAGGAAGCCGTCCGACAACGGCCCCGGCAAGTGCAATACGGCAAGCGCCTCTACGGCCTCATGCGGCGTCGTACTGCCGTCGGCGAGGTCGCGGAAAATCTGCGCCACCCGGATCATGTCACAGGTCTGCGGCGACAGGCGCAACGCCACCACGCCCGCCTCGCGCAAGGCCGCGACGTGATTGACGGCGGCGGTCACGACATAGCCTTGAGTCTGGATGCCGTTGACGGCGAGGAACGGCACGCCGTCGAGGGTCAAGACATCCATGCCGTCGCTATGCGCCTCGCAGACGAACTGGCAGGAATCCTTGGTCATCTTGGCGGACCGGGCGGCATAGCAACGCGCCGACAGCGCCAGCGGCGGGCGGCCGAAGGCAAATACCTCCACCGCGCTGTTGCCCGCCGCCATGGTGCGGATCGATTCGAACGGCAATTCGGGCGGCAGGCAGACGCGCGTGGCGCCGAGATTCAGATGCAGCCCAAGCGCATCCTCGTTGTAGATGTTGATGAAGGGTCCGACGATGTGCGGGCGGCCGTTCAACAGATGCACGGTGGCGATGTCGTTGGCCTCGATCATGTAACCGGCCTGGATCACGTCGCCGATGTCTCTGATCTCGCGCTTGGTGGTGGGCAGCGCCAGGGTCGAATAGACCACTTCCTTGCCGCCGCGCTCGAGCCGGTCGACCACGTCGAGGATGACCTCATCGATGAACGGCTTGCGCTTGGAGCAAACAACTTCGCCGATGCAGACGCGATCGACCGGCGCCTCGTCGGCGATACGGCTGTAGAAATCGACCCAGCGGGGCTTCGGCCAATTGTAAAGGACCGGCCCCAAAGTCAGGGAAAGGCGCGCCACGTCGCTCATCGCCAAGCCTTTTTGTAGGCGCCAACGGTGTCGCGCTGACCTTCGGTGAGGGCGTGCAATTCGTCGTAATCGACCGAGCCGCCAACCGCCATGGCGTCGATCGCTTTGCGGAAGGCGCGCACCACGGCCGAGATGTAGGCCCGGCCGCGCTGACGCCCTTCGATCTTGAAAGCGGTAACGCCGATTTCGGCCAGCCGCGGCAACAGCTCGACGGCGTTCAGACTCACCGGGTCTTCGAACAGATGGCTGACGGCGCCTTGCGCCTCGAACCGGCCCTTGCACAGCGTCGGATAACCGGCCGCCTCGCCGCGTTCAAAACGCTCTACCGTGAAGCCGCCGACAGAGGCCACCAACGCATCGCTTTCCTCGCGATAGCTGACATGGCTCGGCGGCGAGCACACACCCGTCATATTGGGCGACTTGCCGGTGGCATAGGACGACAGCATGCAGCGCCCTTCCGCCATCACGCACAGCCCGCCGAAGACGAAGACCTCGGTCTCGCACGGCGCCGCGTGCGCCGTCAGGCGGGCGATCTCTTCCACCGTGAGGACGCGCGGCAGCACCACCCGGGCGATGCCGAAACGGTCGCGATAAAAGGCGATGGCCTCGGGCGTCGCGGCGGCAGCTTGCACCGACAAATGCAGGCGCTGCTTGGGATGGGTATTGCGGGTGTATTCGACCAGACCGACATCGGCCAGGATCAGCGCATCGGCACCGGTCGCTACCGCATCATCGACGCCGCGCTTCCACAAATCGGTGGACCCGGCGCGCATAAAGGTGTTGAGGGCGATCAGAATCTTGGCGCCGTGGTCGTGGGCGTAGGCTACCGCGTCCTTCATCTCGGCGCGGTCGAAATTGAGGCCGGGGAAATTGCGCGCATTGGTCTCGTCGCGATAACCGCAATAGACCGAATGGGCG
>JAATGK010000372.1 GCA_015654715.1 Alphaproteobacteria bacterium | reverse complement strand
TTGCCGTCGGGGCCGAGACCGTCGGCGTCCATCGCGGCGACGCGGCCGGTATGCATGCCGACCTTCTTGGCGGCCTCGAGAACATCGGCGCCCTTGCTCGACTCGTCGGTATAGGCGTTGGAGATGTCGGTCAGCTTGGCGACGGCGAGATCGGCGGCGATCTTGCCGCGGATTTCTTCTTTCACGGATTCGAGCGTGTGATTGACGCCCGCCGTGATGGCCGTCACCTTGATCAGCGCCCATTTGCCGGCGGCGGTCTTCTCAGGCGGCGCGACGCCGTCCTTGGGCAGCGCGAACACGGCTTTGGCGGCACTGGCGTCGAGATCTTCGGCGGTGATCGCCACTTGCGGCGTCGGCTTTTCGCCCTTCTCGTTGGCGAGGTCGTCGAACTTGGTGCCTTTGCTGGCCTTGTCGAAGGCGCTCTTGGCGGCGGCTTCGGTGGCGAACAAGAGTTGGAGCACGTCGCGCTTTTCGGGAATGACGTATTCGCTCTTGTGCTCGTCATACGCCTGTTTGATCTGGTCGTCGGGGACCTTGATCTGCGCCGCCACGTCCGAGGGCGCGATCCCGGCATAAGTCACGTCGCGATATTCCGGGGTCGAGAACTTGTCGGCATGGGCCTTGATGTAGGCCTGCAGCGTCGCATCCGGCGGCGCCGCAATTGGGCCAAGCGCGTGATCGTCGACCACGATGTAATCGGCGGCGCGGGTCTCGAAGAAATAAGCGAACAGCAGACTGGCGTAGCCCGGCGGCAGGGCGAAATTGCTTTCCACGGCGCGGGTGAGCTGGCTGCGGGCGGTGTCGCCGCGAATTTGCTCGATGAAGCCCTGTTCGGTGTATCCGAAGCGGTCGATGGCGCGCAGGAAGACTTGGTGGTCGAACTGGCCGGTGAGGCCGGCGAAACCGGAATAGCGCTGGATTGCCGCGGTGACCTGGGCGTCGCTGGCGGTCAGGCCCAGCTTGTGGACGACATTGTCCAGCGCCACGGTCGAAATCTTCTGCTCCAGGATGGCGTTGCCGAGGCCGAGCTTGCGGGCTTCGTCGTCGCTCAGGGTCTGGCCGCCGCGGCGCATGCCTTCTTCACGCATCGCGTTGCGGTAGTCGCGGCTGAATTCGGTCCGGTCGATGACCGTTTTGCCGACCTTGACGACCGAATTGTCTTGCCGAGCGCTGACCAGGTCGCCGACGCCCCAGGTCACGAAGGAGAGCGTCAAAAGCCCCAAGAAAATATTGGCAACCCACGACTTGGAGAATTTCCGCATATCTTGAAGCATGGCGTGTCCGGTTCTTTGGGCGATGAAATCGCATGGAAGTAAAAGGCGGCGGATGATAGGGAGGGCCCTTCTTAACGGCAAGGAGATGCGCTTGTTGATCGCAGGAAACTGGAAAATGAATGGCCTGGACACCTCCGTTCAGGAGGTTAAGGCCCTGATCGCCGGGCTGAAGCCGCGGCCGGGCGTCAAAGTGGTGATCTGCCCGCCCGCCACGCTGGTCGATCGGGTGGCCAAAGCGGCGGCTGGCTCGACCGTGGAAATCGGCGGCGAGGACTGCCATCCGAAGGTCTCGGGTGCGTTTACGGGCGATATTTCGGCCGAGATGCTGAAAGATGCAGGTGCGACCTGGACGATCGTCGGGCATTCCGAGCGGCGTCAGTACCACCATGAGTCGGATGAGCTGATCGCTTCCAAGGCCGCAGCAGGCTGGCGGGCAGGGCTCGGCGTGATGATTTGCATCGGCGAGACCGAGGCCGAACGCGTTGCCGGCAAGCATGAAGCGGTGGTCAGCCACCAGCTCGCCCATAGCGTGCCGGCGGATGCGGCTGCGCATATCGTCGCGATTGCCTATGAGCCGGTCTGGGCGATCGGAACCGGGCGCACGCCGACCAACGACGACATCGCCGCGATGCACCGTCACATTCGCGCCGAGCTGGTGAAGCGTTTCGCCGAAGCGGGCAAAAAGATCGAAATTCTTTACGGTGGTTCGGTCAATCCGAAGAACGCCAAAGAGATCCTGGCACAACCGGAAGTCGGCGGCGCCCTGGTTGGCGGCGCCAGCCTGAAGGCCGTTGATTTCCTCACGATTATTAACGCCGCCCCATAAATCCGTCGCAGTTGGCAGGGACACGGCCCGAAAAAAAAGCCGCGTCATTTGAGGCTCTTAATTAAGACGGCCCACCTTTCGTTAACCCGCGAACGCCAAACTGGTGCGGGTATGAGGGTGGGCCGGAATGCCAAAGATCAATTACGAGACCGTCGATACGCTTATTTACGACCCTGTGGCGCTCCACTGCGATGCGACGCGGGCGGTTTTGCATACCCTGGGGTTCCACAATGTTGAGACCGCGCCGACGCTCGGGGAGTTCAACGATTCGCTTTTGAAGCGACCGCCGGACCTGATCTTGTGCGAAGCGCAGGGCGCTGAAGTCGAGTTGTGCGACTTGATCCAGTCGCTGCGTCAGGGTGCTTCCGGGTATCCCAATCCGTTTCTGGTGGTCATCATCACCGCCTGGGAGAAAACCCATACGCTGGTCAGGCGGGTGCTTAATTCCGGCGCGGATGACCTCATCCTACGCCCCTTCTCGACCAATCTTTTGCGCCAGCACATCGACACCCACATCGAGCGCCGCAAGCAGTTCGTCGTCACCCATGATTACGTCGGCCCGGACCGCCGCAGCGATCCCGCCCGCGTCTCGACGGGCGAGCTGTTCCGGCCGCCGAACTCGCTCAAAATGAAGGCCTTGGATGGGCTAAGCGTTGCCGCGGCGCAGCACCGTCTGTCGCGAGAGCTGCGCGTCGCCAAGGATACGTTGAACAACCAGAAGTTGCGACGCGATGGTTTCCATGTTTGCATTCTGTGGCGGCTGCTGCAGAAGCGGGATGATCCCGACGCGGAATCGCATCTCGCCGAATTGGCCAATTTGACGCAAGATATTGCCAGGCGTTGTCGGGCGACCAACTTCGATGCCGGCACCCAATTGTGCGAATCGATTCTGGAGGCGGTGGAGGGTTTGCGTTTGAATGTCGATCGCAACGCTTCTCTGCAACTTTTAGGACGCTCCGCAATCAATCTGAACCAGCTTCTGCAGCCGGAAACGCTCAAGACCGACCACCTCGCGGCCCTCGATCAGGCCGTCGAAATGATCCGCGCCCGCTCGGTTGGCCGTTCCAACGCCGCCGACACGTTGCCGACCGCCGATTCGGCCTAAATTCCCCGCTTTTCCCCCCGCGTCGGCCATCGCTCGGGTCGCTTGCTGCTGGGGGGCGGCAGAGGTGGATCGCCGCGCCTGGGGTCAGATGGAGCGGGCGCCTTCCCATTCCGCTCTTTCTCCTCTAAAAGCCGGGCTTCTGGAGCGGCGTACGCGAAAGTGTGCGCGGTTTTGCGTGAACGCGCCGCCTCCTCGAATAAGCTAAGGTCCTGGCATGCAAACCCTCCTGTTGGTCATCGAGCTTGTCGTCGCGGTCCTGTTGATCGTGTTTGTCCTGCTGCAACGCTCGGAAGGCGGCGCGCTGGGCATCGGCGGCGGCGGTGGCGGTGGTGGCGGGTTTGGCGGCCTGTTCAGCCCGCGCGGAGCGGCCGACACGTTGACGCGTACGACATCTTATCTCGCCATCATTTTTTTCGTGGTTTGCTTGGCTTTGAACATTCTGGTGGCCCGCGGGCACAAGCAGCAATCGCTGCTTGATTCGCAGCCGGTTCCGACTCGGAGCCTGCCGGCGGTGCCAAAGCCGGTGCAGCCGGCGCCTACACAGCCGTCGCCGTCGGTTCCGACGCCTCACTAACAGTAATCAATTCAGCAGCTTGACTTGGGCGCCTGAGACAAAGTTTCAGGTGAGGAAAACTTTCGATGTTTGTGCTTGTGACTCTGCAGCTCTTTCGACATGGTGGCCTTCCATGGCGCGGTTAATTTTCATCACCGGCGGCGTGGTTTCTTCCTTAGGAAAAGGCCTTGCCTCCGCGGCTCTCGGAGCCCTTCTGCAGGCGCGTGGCTATAAAGTCCGCCTCCGCAAACTCGATCCTTATCTCAACGTCGATCCGGGGACGATGAGTCCCCACCAGCACGGCGAGGTCTACGTCACCGACGACGGGGCTGAGACCGATCTCGATCTCGGGCACTACGAGCGCTTCACCGGCGTGGCGTCGTCGAAGGCCGACAACATCACCTCCGGGCGCATCTATCTGCAGGTGATCGAGAAGGAGCGCCGCGGCGAGTATCTCGGCCGCACCGTGCAAGTGATCCCGCAC
>JAATGK010000343.1 GCA_015654715.1 Alphaproteobacteria bacterium | reverse complement strand
CTTGTTGCGAAGCCAGACCGGCAGCGGCAGGGCGTCGAGTACGGCGGCAAAGTCGGCGTCGGGCTCGGCACCGGTCTTGTCGATGTGGAAGAACACGGCGGCGCGCGATCCGACGGCACAGCCGCGCACGATCACGTGGGGGAAATTCGCGGTGCGGACGATGGCGGTGAAGCCGGTGCCGGCCGCGAGCAGGTCCTCCAGCTTGACGGCAAGTGCGGCCGCATCAGGGCCGTCGAGACTGGCTTGCAACAGACCGGCGCCGCCGCGATAGCTGAGCGGCGCGTTCATATCGGAACCGAGAACCGCGATTGCCTCGGGACAGGCGGAGATCATCGCTTCGCGGAAGCGGACGTCAGACTGGGCGCGGCCCAACGCGGTGCGCATCGCTTGGCGATAGGAGCGGTATCTGAGGCGCGACAGCACGGCCCAGATGCAGCAACTGAAGCCAAGCAGCAGCGACGAAGCGACCACGGCAGCGAGGCTATAGCGATGGGTGGGATCGTCGCCCAAATACGTCAGCCAACCCGCCAGCCTGGCGACAACCGTCAGGACCGAAAGATAAGCACCCATCACAAATTCGAAAGCGGTATGCATGGTTCAACCCATCAGGCCGCACCACCCCTATAGACGTGTGGGAGCGGGCGACGGCAATATGACGTCGGTTAAGACTGGGACGGACCCGAGGCGATCGCGCGCAACATCCCGATATCGCGCATGACGATGACGTGGGCATTGGGAACTTCGATGACCGCTTCGGCCTTGAGCGCTGCGAGCGCCCGACACACCGTTTCGATCGAAAGGCCAAGGTGGTCGGCGATATCCTGGCGTGGCATGGGAAGATCGAGGCGGACGCCCAAAACGAGTTGCGTTTTTTCCATCATCCGGACGAGAAATGCGGCGACGCGCTCACGCGCGTTCAGGCAGCTCACGAGGAATAGATGACGGTGCGCCTGGGCGATCGCCAGGGAAAGATGTGCAAAGATGTCCGACCGCAGGTGATTGTTGCCTTCCCCGAGGCGATCGAAGACGGCGCGTGGATAGGCCGCCAAAGTGACCGGCGATACCGCTTCGGCCGACAACGCGAAGAAACTCGCGTCACCCAGCCCAAAAATGTCACCGGAGAACAGAAAATCGGCAATGTGGCGGCGGCCGTCGGCAACATGATGACTGAGACGGATGCAGCCGGACGACAGAACGTAGACGTATGCGGCGGTGTCTCCCGCGGCGGCGATCGTCTCGCTGCGGTGAAAATGCAAGCGCAAGGCAGTGCCGTTGAGCCTGGCTAGATGTTCGCTCAGACCCTCCTGACGAATCTCAGGCACCGCGAAGGTGTCGGAGTTGCCCGTATCAGGTACGGCATGCAAGCGGGCCGTATTCGATTTCATCGCGTTCCCATCCCCGTTTTGTCACAACCAGCGATGGCGTGACGTTGGGCGCATGGTTACCGAATCGAAAGCTCGTAGTTCCGCGTACGGAACGTGTAGTTAACGCTAGTCAGGAATTTCCGGTATACACATGGCGACGTGTAAGCTGCGGAAAATCAAATGGAAACGCCGGTCGCATAACACCGCAGCTACGGCAAACACGTAATCCGCAGGCGTATTATTTTGGCACAGTGTTGATCTACGCCAATCCTGCGACGTCAGGAGAACACAGCTTCGCCACGTTGTGCCGCCGAAAAGGCGGTATCGGAGACATCGCACGGCAGCTTCTCACCCGACCTCATCTGCAGCGGGCGCATGTCGGCGCCGAGGAATTTGGCGTGATGGAGCAGGGCGCCGTTGAACCGAACGCCGCGCAGATCCGTACCTTCGAAGCTGGCGCCGCGAAGATCGGCGCCTTCGAAATTGGCACCCTGGAGCTCGGTGCAGGAGAAATCGACGCCCGCCGCGATCACACGCTTGGCCGACAGCGCGGTGAGTTTGTACTTGCCTATTACCGACGCGACGGGGCGCAAATCCATGTCGTCAAGCACCGCCGACATGCCGCGCCGGGCATCGGATTCGATCCAGCTCTGATGGGCGGTGAGGCGGAACAAAATCTGCTGCCGGGCCGCCACCGCCTGGTCGGACGGCGGCAGGGTGCATTCCTTGAATGCTTCGGGTGGAAGCTGCATCTCGGCGACGTCGACATCGGTCAGGATCGCGCCCTTGAGGGTCACGCCGTTCATGCGGGCGCCCTTGAATTCGGTGCCGACGATCAGCGCACCGGTGAAATTGGCATCTTTCAGATCGGCGCCTTCGAAGGTCGCGCCGACAAGCGAGCAATAGCTGAAATCGACACCCACCGCCGAGCTGTTGCGATCGATAACCGCACTGCTGGCGCCGCCCGCGGCACTCTTCATCAAGCGGCCGGCGCGGAAATCGGCGTTGTCGAGGCGAGCGGTTGAAAGATTGGAGCCGTTAAGTGTCGCGCCGCGCATGTCGGCGTGCGAGAAGTTGGCGAAGCGCGCGTCAACATTGAACATCTCGCAACAATAGAGCGTCGCGCCTGTGAGGTTGGCGAACTTCAAGCACGAGCCGGTCAACACCGTACCGGAGAGATCGGCCCTCGTCAGCAAGCAGTTGGACAGATCGGTCTGACCGAGAAAATAGGAAAGGAGCGTTGCACGCTTGCCGTGTCGGGAACCGCTGAGGAACGCCTTGTGCTCGGCCAGAACGCGGTCGAGTTCTCCGGGTTTGAGCATCGTGAACCCGCGAATACTACCAATGGTGGCGGCTGACAAATTTCGGCACTCCCGGGCACGAGATGCCCTTTCGATGATCTTAACGTAAGCAGTTTCCCTTAACTGGGTGTTGATTGGCTCAATACCGAGCCGCCGAGGTACCGAATTGTTTACCGCTATCCTAACTCGATCTTTTAGCGAAGACTTTCTTCACCAAGATCATTCAGAGTCGGCCCGGGTAATGAGGCTCGGAGCCGCAATTGTCCGACGGACTATCAAATGCCGCTGCACAGACGGACGACGACGCACGCGCGATGATTGTCGCCGCGGCCGAAGCGCTCTACCGCCGCGGCGGGGCCGATGCGGTAACGCTGAGTGCGGTGGCGCGCGAAGTGAATTTTGCCCGTGGCGTTATCTATACGTATTTCGCCAGCCGTCAGGACTTGATCGCGACGATCGTGCCGCCGGAGCCCGCCAAGCCCGAAGGCGATAAGGCGCCGGCCGGCGAAAATTATGACGATCTGATGCGGGCGCAGGCCGAGGCTTTGCACGAACTTACCAAGCAAGTGATCGTGCCCAAGCCACGCCAGCGCGATGCAACCGACACGGCACTGTCGCGACTCGACGCACGGATGGCGGTCACCGAGAAATCGCTGGCCGCGATCGAGCAGCGGATGGGCGACCGGCTCAAGAGTCTGGACGTCGAAACCGGTGCGTTGGCGGAGCGGCTGCATGGGCTGCGGCAGCGGCTGGAAAAGTTCGAGGAGAAGCAGACCGCCGCCCTGGCGCAGATCCGGCTCGATGTTCACAATCTCGGGCACAATCATCGCGACGGCGGACCCGTCGCCGATCCTGTGACCGTCGCCGAGCCGGAGATCATTTCGCTGGTCGAAGCGGACATCGAAACGCCGGTCGAACCTGTTGTGGTTGCGGCGGAAGAAGACGCAGCGTCGGCGCGCGTGGCGGGTTATCTGCTTTCGGCGCGGCGCGCGGCCAACGATGCCGCGGAACGACGTGCGGCGGAACCGGAAAAACGCAAAACGCTGTGGAAGCACTTCGCCGGCAAACGGCGCTGGGCGGTGTTGGCGATCGCGGCGGTGCTGGTGGCCTGGTTCGACATCTACGTTTTTGCCCATTATCAGCCGGCGCAAGGCGCGGTCGTTCCGGCCGGTGTCACGGCGATGACGCGGTCGCGGGGCGCGGCTACGCAGGAAGGGAGCCCACGCGCCCAACTCGTCCGTGGGCTGAAGTATTTGAACGGCTCCGGCGTACCGGTCGACGTCGACAAGGCGCGGCTGTGGATCGCGCGCGCGGCGCTCAGCGGTCAACCGGTGGCCCAAAATCTGATGGGCGTCATCTATCAGACCGGTACCGGCGTTGCGGTGAACATGCCGGCGGCGCGCGGCTGGTACCAAGGCGCCGCGAGCCACGGCAATCTCAAGGCGATGACCAACCTCGGTAAGCTCTACGCCGGCGGCTGGCACGGCGGCACCGATTTCGCCAAAGCGGCGGAGTGGTTTTCCAAGGCGGCGGCGCTTGGCGATGTCGATGCGGCATTCGATCTGGCGGTGCTTTACGAGCGCGGCCAAGGCGTCGCGCGCAATATCCCGCAAGCCTACAGGTGGTATGCGATCGCCGCTGTGCTCGGCGACAAAAACGCCGGCGCCCGTTCGACGACGCTGGCGTCCGAACTCACGCCAGAGGAACGCGGCGCGGCTGACGCGGCGATTGCGGCGTTCCGGCCGGCGCCGATCGATGCCGCGGCCAACACCGTGCCGGCCACCAACGGCTGAAATCGGCCGCAAATCCGCAAAATCCGGCCTACCGGGGCGCATCGCTCTTGCCTCGGCGGGCAGGACGCGTAGAAGGGGCCCGCATTTTTTGAGGGAACCGGATCACAGTGGCTAAGGTCTTCATCGACGGCGCAGCGGGAACGACTGGTCTTGAAATCCGCGAGCGGCTGTCCGGGCGCAACGATCTCAAGGTCGTGCAGCTCGGCGAAGCCGACCGCAAGGATGCCAAGGCTCGCGCCCGAGCGCTCAACGATGCCGATCTGGTGGTGCTGTGCCTGCCCGACGATGCCGCGCGCCAAGCGGTGTCGCTGATCGAAAATCCCGGTGTGCGCGTGATCGACGCGTCTACCGCACATCGCACCGCGCCGGGCTGGATCTATGGCTTTCCCGAACTCGAAGCCGATCAGCGCGCCAAGATTGCCGCAGCGAAGCGGGTCGCCAATCCGGGCTGCTGGGCGACGGCGTTTATCGCGCTGGCGCGTCCCTTGGTGCGTGCCGATGTGCTGCCGGCCGATTTTCCGGTCACCGCCAATGGCGTCTCGGGCTATTCGGGCGGCGGCAAGAGCATGATCGAAGAGTTCGAGAAAAAGGACTCACCCAAATACGTCGAGACCGTCGTGCGCAACTATGCCCTGACGCTGGCGCACAAGCATCTACCCGAGATGGCCGTCCACACCGGGCTGGCGCATCCGCCGGTGTTGGCGCCGTTCGTCGGCCGCTTCTATCGCGGCATGCTG
>JAATGK010000319.1 GCA_015654715.1 Alphaproteobacteria bacterium | reverse complement strand
TTCTTGAGCCGCACGCATCCCGTACCTGATCCTGGCAAAGGTCTGCTCAAGGGGATTTGGTCCGCGGTATGCGGCGGCGGAAAGAACAGCCTGGCACGCGCTTTGCGATTAACACTCTAATTATCGTAAGCACTTCAGCCGTATCGGCACTGGCGATGTGAGAAACTGATCCCGAAACCGTGCGTCGCCGCCAGGCGCTTCAGCACTTACGGCAAGCGCCTGAACGCGGCGCACGACATCCATGCCGGCACACACTTGGCCAAAGGCCGCAAAGCCGATGGACGCCGGACCGAGCTGAGCGCCCGCGTCGAGCTGCGGTTGGTCGCCGATGCAGATGAAGAATTCGCTGGTCGCGTTCTTCTCCACCGATCGCGCCAACGAAATCGTGCCGTCGCGATGGCGCAGGCCCGTCACCGAGGTCGGTTCATGCTCGACATCGGGCAACGCTTCCCAACGCTCCCAGCCAACGCCGCCTTGGATGATGTCGATCGTCGGGGGCACACCGGACTGTCCCGATGACCGCACGACGCGATAGAAGGAGGCATCGTGAAGATAATCGCCTTCAACCAGACGCGCAAAGTGAGCGGCGGTTTTCGGTGCTCGCTCGGCGTCCAATTCGACGACGATGTTGCCATATTCGGTTTCGAAACTGACCTTCGCCATCACAAGACCTCGCGACGCACGACGTCGGGTGCAAACGGAATCGAAGCCGCCACCGCTTCGGCCTTGCGAACCGCTGGATGCGCCGCGGTGGCGTCCCGCCAGGCTTGCAGCACGGGGTCGAGATCCGGCAGCGGCACGTCCGACAATTCACCGACCCGGGTCAGCGCCGAGAAAAACGTATGGAAGACAAGATCGACCAGCCCGATGGAAGCGCCATTCCAAAACGGTTCCGGGCCGCGGCCGGAATATTCCCAGGTCGAGAGCCGCTCGAGTCCGCAGGCCAGCGCTTCACGCCCGGCTTCCCGCTCCGCTTTTTCCCGGTCCGGCAGCAACGGCGTCAACGCCGGAATCAACGTCAGATCACAATAGCGAATCCCCAAGCGGGCCAGTGCCCGTAATCCCGGATCGGCGGGAAACAGTGGCGGCGCAGGATGGGCCTCCTCGATAAACTCGATGATGACCGAAGATTCGTAGAAGACAAGGTTGCCAACACGCACGGTCGGTGTTCGCGCTTCGGCGGTGAGGGCTTGAAACTCAGGCGTTTTGGTTCCTGAACGATCACATGACGGAATGATGCGATAAGGGACCTGCTTGATCTCCAGCGCCGCATAGACGCGTTCGGCCCAACCGCAGGTGGCTTTCGAGAAGATTTCGATGACTGCCATGGTGCGCTAGACCTGTGATGGAGCGGCTTTGTGCCGTTGATCGAGGCGTCGCCGGATCGCCAGCTGGCGGCGCCTGGTGATGGGATATCGCAGGGCGATGAAAGATGCTGCCAGATTCAGTACCGCCGGCACGGCCAGGAAGGTCACGAAGAACCCTGTGAGGGCCAGCGGACCATTATGACCGTTGGGATTGAACCCGAACAGGCCGACCGTGATGAAGGCGGCGCCGCCACCAAGCGCCATCCCGACTTTCTGGTAGATCGTCGACACCGCAAAGAAATTTCCGGCCTTGTTGGTGCCGGTCTTCCACTCGTCATAGTCGACCGCATCGGCCATCAGCGTATTGAGCGCGATCATCGAACCAGTCGCCAAAACCGATGAAAGCGTGAAGACGGTCATCAGCCATTCAAAAGCGTATGGCCCCGGCCGGATCAGCGCCATCGCCCCCAAAGTGGCGGCGGTGGAAAAGGTCGTCAGCGCCAATGCGCCGTGCTTGCCGAGCTTGGCGATGATCGCCGGCCACAGGAAGGTCGTCGCCAGCCCAACGACGGTGGTCGCAAGCCCGACATAGGCGAGTTTGTCCAGGATGTGCAGGTAGGCGTCGATATAGAAGAAATAAAGCGCACCACACATGCCGCTGGCCAAAAAGGCAAGACCGAAAACGGCCGTCAAGATCTGTAGCGGCCCATTCCTGGCCATGGACCCGATGGCCACTCTGAGACTGACGCGCGACGGACCGGCATCGCGCTCTTGTGGAACAAATAAAACAGCAATCAACGCGGTCACCGGGATCGCCGCCATCACCAGCCATGATGCAAAGGCCGTCACTTGCGGCGTCATTTCCGTGGTCGGGAAAATCGGCAGCAGAGGCAACATGAGAAAGATCAACATTCCAACGTACGTGGCGGCGGTGCGCCAGCCCGCGATGCGTGAGCGCTCGTCATAATCCTGCGTCAACTCGCTGAACCAGGCGGCATGCGGGATCTCAACCAGCGTCCAGCCGAGATAGACGGCCAGCGATGCGAACAGAAAATACCAGACATCAGTGTCCGGTGCGGGCCGGAACCAGAAATAGACCGCGACCGTGGAGAGGATCGCGCCCAACACAATCCACGGCTTTCGCCGCCCCCACGGCGTCCTTGTGTTGTCCGTGACGTAACCGATGACCGGATCGATCACGACGTCGAACAGCCGGGTCAGCGTCAGCACCAAGCCCACGGTGGCGACGCCGATGGCCGTGTGCTTGGCATAAAGGGCCGGCAGGATCGACAATGCCGGCGAGTGCAGCAGACTCATCGGCACGATCAATGCCGTATAAGCCAGGCGCTTTGTTAGTGACAGGTGACCGACCGCCGTCAAACAGGATACCTCGAGAAATGCGGGTAAGAGAGAGCCGTCCGGCCGGACCGGACGGCTTCATGAAAAATCAAAACGAACGGGACAACTCAAGACCGATCGTTCTGGGGCGGATGGACGACGCAATCGCGGGCTGCTCGTCGTTGGAAGCGTTGGGGAATATCTGCTGCAACGGCCGCGTGCCGGTGAGGTTCTTGACATAAAGACGGGCCTGCCACTGCGACCAAGCGGCGCCGAGCTGGGCGTTGAAGACATCCTGCCCGGGCACGGCAATGTCGCCGTCGTTGCCGTTGAAGCCTTTGGTGGACGTCGGCGCCTTGTGCCAGTAATTCGTCCGTACGAAAGCATTGACGTCGTCGGTCAGCGCAAAATTATATCCAAGGTCAAGCGACCAGGTATCACGGGGGGTGCGGCGCAGACTGTCGCCCTCGTGGATCAGCTCCGGCACGCCAGGGAAGATGGATGCCCCTTCGTCGAACCGGTTGGTCGTGTAGGAATAGCTGGCCGCCGCATAAACGCCGGGATAGATCAGATCCTGGCTCTGCAGTTCGAGTTCGAAGCCTTTGGCTGTCAACTGCGGACCGTTGGTCGTGAACGCGAACGACCCCGACTCGTTATAAACGACCGTCTGAATATTGTGCCACAGGTCGTAATAGAAGGCGCCGTTCGCCAGCAGCTTGCCGTCGAACCACGACGTCTTGGCGCCGATTTCGTAGTTGGTCAGCGTATCAGGCTTGAACAGCAGGAAGCTCTCCGGAATTCCGAGGGCCGGGCCAACGAACGGATTGAAGCCGCCGGGACGGAAGCCCTGCGAGCGCAGTGCATAGATCGTAATGTTTTCGACCGGCTTATAGGAAATCTGTGCCTTATAGAGAAAATCATCGCCGCCGACGTGTCCCACGGTCTGATTATAGTTGCTGCCGAAATACGTCGTCTGCTGATGATTGTTGACGGACCACCAGAAATAACGGCCGCCGAGCGAAACCTGCCACTGATCCGTGAAGTCGTAGCTGGCTTCCCCGAACACCGCCTTCTGGACGGTGCGTTGCGGTCCACCGATCGCCGACGCGACATAACCGTCGCCGAGTACCGGACTGCCCGGAAGAGTTGGGTCGGCCACTTCCGCGTCCGTTTCGAGCTGATTCTGGAAATAGTTGTCGTAATAGGCGCCAAGCACCCAATTCAGCTTGCCGCCCGGGGTTGAGGCGAGCCGCAATTCGTGGGTCGTAGCACTTTCCTTGTCGCTGACGGAATCCCGGGACACAGGAAACATATCGAGATCGTTGAGATTATATTGGTAGTAATTGTCCGTCATGTTGAAGACGGAGCCCGAATAGCTGAGCGTCGCCCAGCCGAGATTGGCATCGACCAGAAAATTGATGAGGCTTGAATCCTCTTTCGCAGGCCAATCCGAATACGGTGCGGATGTTTTCCAGCCGTTCAGGTCGATATCGAAATACGATGAAGCGCCCGTCCGCAAATGGTTGCCGTGGTAGATGACGGTGAAGGTGAGATTGTCGGTCGGCTGGTACAGCGCCGAAACCCGCCACGCCCCTTCATGCACCTTGTTCACGTCGCTGGCGCCGGTCGTGACGTTGTCGATATAGCCCCGCTCGTCGAGATAGTAACCGGCGGCACGCACGGCCAACTGGTTGGAGATGATGGGAACGTTGACGACGCCCTGGGTGCGGTCGCTCAGCCCTGAACTGTTGGACGTCAGATAGCTATCCTCGAGAATTTGGGCGCTGAACTTGTCCAGATCCGGTCGGTTTGAGCGATAGGAAATCAGGCCGCCGATCGATTGCGCCCCCCACAACGTTCCTTGCGGACCGCGCAGGACGGCAACTTCGCCAATATCGTAGAGGTTATAATTCGGAACGTAATGCGGAGCGCCGTCGAGGTACTGGGCGACCACGCCGACGGTGTTGTCGGCAACCGGCGACAAGCCGCGAATGGAAGCAACCTCGTAGCCACGCCCGGGCCCGCCGTTATCGATAAAATTCGTGCTCGGCACCTGTGCAATCACGTCGTCGGTACTAAAGGCATTGAGCTGATCGATCTTCCGCGCGTCGAATGCCGTCAAGCTAATGGCCGTTGCTTGAGCGTCCACCGCGCCACGCTTGGTCGCCGTGACGTAGATGGTTTCCGTCTCCTTGCCAGCCCCCGCGGTCGCTGCCGACGAAGCCTTTGTCCCATCACTGTTGGTCTGGGCGTGCGCGGGAAAGACTGTGGCCAAGCCCGCGAGAATGGCTGTCGTCGCGAGTAATATGCGTTTCATTTATACATCTCCGCTGCGTATAAAATAACATCATGCCGTTCCGTCATGTTTATTTTTCCAGAATCGAGCTGCTCTGCAACAGAAATATTATTTTATCATGCTGTGTTTGTTATATAATTCAATCGATAGTATACTGTTTCAGTTGAATTACTTATATTTTTTGAAGTGATCCCAACAGCGCAACCATGGCGAGCGCGAAAATCCTTATTTTCGTGATATAATTGATACAGGCTGGCCTGTATGTTTATCGCCTATAAAGCCGCCGTTTTGACAAATGGCGGCACAACGCAGAGAAAATGCCCCAACCTGTGGAACGTCGATGGTCGCGAAACGCCCCGCCAACAAGCATCGAACGCAAAACGAACGCAGTGCCGAAATGAAGCGGCGATTGCTCGATGCCACCATCCAATGCCTCGCCGAGCGAGGGTATGCGGCGACGTCGACCCAAGACGTCGTTGATCGTGCAGGCGTTTCACGCGGTGCATTGGCGCACCATTTCTCCAGCAAGACGGATCTTGTCGCAGAGGCGGCCGCTTATCTGATCAGCAACCGGATTCGCACGACACAGCGCAAAATGACAAAGCTTGCTGCCGATAAAGATGAACTGGCGAACCGCATCCGTCTTCTGTGGGAGACTTACGGACGCACGTTCCCGGCAACCATCGAGTACATGGTGGCCGCCCGTACGGACGATGCCTTGCGCCAGCGTTTCGACGAGCGGATCAATGCCTATATTCCGCCGAAGAATAATAACGAGACCGATAAATGGGGTTCCTTGGAAAACGACCCCTCCCCTCGCCTCACGCACTACGTCATCGGTTGTTTCATCCGCGGCTTGTGCCTCGAAGCTGTCGTGAACGATGCAACGCTTGTGGAGGAAATCTTCGGCAAGTTCGTGGCGCTGCTTGAGCGATCACTTCTGCAGTACAAGAGCGAAAATGCCGAATGATATGCGCCGGGTAGCGCAGCGCCGTAGCCGCTGAGATTTGCCGTTCCAATCCACTGTACGCTGACGGATCAGCCGCCAGACGGACTTAGCGAGCAGGACCGCCGAAGATGCGCCCTTACCGCAACGGCGCCGGCAGGGTCAGGCGATAGACCAGTATCCGATTGTCATTGTCGAAGTCCGAGTTGCAGGACTGGCCGGACATCCGGCAATGGCGCGCGATGAAGTCGTTATCGTTGCCGACGAGCAGGAAATAGTCGGCGGGACGATCCGGCTCCAGCACCGGAACGAGATCCAGCGCTTCCCATTTCTCGGACAACGCCTCGACGCTGAGCCCGAAGCGGGCGAGCTGCACGGGATTGAGCATGTTCACCAGTTCGACCTGCTCGACCGGAACGATGCCCGGCCGCAGCGCCGTACCGGCCGGATCCTGCAACAGCGAGGCGGTGCCGGTCTCGTATACGGTGCCAGCGAGGTTGGTGGCGCCCGCGACGTCGACCAACAGGATGCTCTTGTAGACGATGGGCGCATTGCCCGCCGCGCCGAGACCGGCGCTATCGCGCGAGAGCATCAGAAACCGATGGTCGTCAAGCGCGCGAATCTCGCTCTGCGCGGCGGTGCGATTGGGCGCGCCGCCATTGCCGGCGTCGTTGTAGGCCGGCAGCTGCATCACGTAATGCGCAATGGGCTGCGCCGGTGCCGGCGTGCGGCTCACGTCGTAGACCAGCACGCGTATGTTGGTACGACCAACGGCATTACCGGCGGCGCTGTCCTGCATCAGCGCGCTCTGCAGGGCCACAAACAGCGTGCGGCCATCAGGCGACAGCGCCACGCCTTCCGGTCCCTGGTTGTTGCGCCGACCGGTCGCCGGCGGCTGCAGCGAACCGAAATCAAGCCGCCCCGCTTGCGAACCAATCGAGGCGCGGCGCGGCACGACCGCCGCAGGGGGAGTTATCACGCCGCGCAAACGACCGCGCCGGTCGAAGTAATACACGTTGGCCGCATATTCATCGCCGACGTAGAAGCCACCGTCGCGCGTGAACTGCAGCGCCTCGGCGTCGATCGACACCTTGCCGCGGCCGAGACCGCTGGCCGGCGCCGGCAGCACCATGCCGCGCTCAGTCACCGTGCCCGCGCCCGGATCGGCGCCGGTAAACGGTCGTCCGCGAAAGTCGCGCAGTTCGAGTCCGCCATCGGCAATGAGGTCGAAGCGGCCATCGCCCGGCGCGAAGCGGACGCGGAAACGCTCCAGCCGTCCGGCATAGTCAAAGAAGAGGTTGGCCGCGGGATCGTTGCGCCCCCGGTCCGGCAGCGTCCAGAGGATGCCTTCGTAGTGCTCACCAACGCGCTTCCAGCTGCCAGGCGCGATCTTCAGCGAGGAAAAGGAACCAAGCGTGTCGCCGAGAAAATCGACCGCGTCCGCCGGCAACCGGCCGGCACCGATCAGTCCCTGGTTGATGAAGGTCTGACCGTGAAGCGAGACGCTGCGCGCGCCGGCGGTCATATCCAGATGCGGCCGGGTGATGGGCTCTTCCCCGCCGGCGAAGGCGGGGAAGGCCGATAACAGACACAACAAGATCAGCGCGGCGCGCATGCGCTCACAACGCAAAGCCGAACGTGGCAAAGAACTGCCGCGGCGCCGACGAGTGGAATACCAGGATGCTGCCGGTGGGATCGTTCGGCGCAAACACGCTGTTGTCAAAGTTCGACGCATAGCGCAGGTCGGTCAGGTTGGTGATGTTCAGTGCCAGCTTCGCGCCCTTCAGCACGCCGATAGCACCGAAGTCGTAACCGAGACCGAGGTCGAACGTGGTAGTGCCGCCGAAGCCTTGGTCGTTGGTGTAAGTGTAATAGCGTCGGCCGGTCAACTTGGTCTGCAACGAGGCCCAGAAGCCGTCCTGCCTCACGGTCAGCGTGCTGGCATACATCTGCTTGGGCGTATCCACCTGTTGCTTGCCGGCCGTGGCATAGACCACACAAGTGGTCGTGCACCAGTTGAGGTTCTGATCGTAGGTGGTTTCGTTGTACGAAGCCGAGTTGTACCAGTCCAGCCACGGCAGCGGCTGCCACAGCACGCCGAGTTCCGCACCGTTGCTGGTGACGCTGCCGGCATTGTGGAAGGAGTTGCCACAACCGGGGTTTTGCTGCTGGTTCGTGGGACAGGGGTTATACTGCAACAAGCGATGGTCGAAATTCACATGATAGCCGGCTACGG
>JAATGK010000017.1 GCA_015654715.1 Alphaproteobacteria bacterium | reverse complement strand
GCCAGTCACCACGCCGCCGCCGGTCGACACCCCGCCGCCGGTCACGACACCGCCGCCAGTCACGACGCCGCCGCCAGTCAATACGCCGCTACCATTGCTCCCGATCGAATTGTCTCCTGTCACGGGCTCCCCACCGTTTGTCGGGTCTCCCGGGTTCGTTGTGGTCGCGGGTGGCGTCAGAATGCCACCACCGCCATTGCCGGTCGTCGTCGCCGACACCACTGTGCCGCCGGCGTATGTGCCGCCGGTGTATCCACGCAAGCAGGACCGCTACTAGAAAACGTCCAGTCGTGCGCAAAAAGGCAAGAACAAAGATGATGAATGCCGCCAGGAGAATTCGCCTCATCCTGGCGGTGGCTGTAATGGCTTGGCCGGCCCTCGCCGCGGCGGATGACACTTCACGCTCCACCGCGGCCAATCTTACCGGCTCAGACGCATCCGCTCATCTCGCGCCATCGGCGTCATTACCAGCAGCGGCTCCATCGGAAAAAGCGAATTTCCTCGGCGAACCCGCGTCAAACGACGCAAAGCAAGTTGCAGATTGGGTGGTGATTTCGGGCGACAATAAGGGTCTGCCCTTTGCCATCATCGACAAAATTCAGGCAAAAGTTTTTGTCTTTGATAGAGGCGGGAAATTGCGCGGCGCGACGCTCGCGCTCCTGGGTAAGGCCCACGGCGACGACACCGTACCGGGCATCGGCAGCCGGAAATTATCGACCATACGCCCAGAGGAGCGAACGACTCCGGCAGGCCGGTTTGTGGCCGACCTCGGTCATGACTTCGGGCAGGATATTCTCTGGATAGACTACAGCGCCGCCATATCTCTGCACCGGGTGATCAACGGTAATCCTGGTGACCATCGGCGGCAACGCTTGGCGACCGCATCTACACTCGACAAACGAATTTCCTATGGCTGCATCAACGTTCCGGTAAAATTCTATGACGAGATTGTGCTCGGAGCATTTACTGGCACAAGCGGCATTGTCTACATCTTGCCGGAGACCAAATCGATCCGCGACGTCTTTCCCTTATCCGGCAACACCGTTGGCCAAAATCGCTGAAGAGGCAAAGTGTCAGCGGTTGGGTGCAGTTGGGTTTTGCCGTTGCACTATGGTTCCAACGAGAGACCGGCCGTTTTGATGATCTCTCGGTAGGATAGTTTTAAATTCAAGACAATCGCCCTCAGCATCTAATGCGGATCTGTCAACCAGGCGATGATCTGGTGACGCAGAGTAGGGGGAGACAGCAGCGCATCCACGACAAGCACATGTTCGTCAGGCTGCGGATATTCCAAAGTGTCGATCTGACTGGAAAGAAGTCCGGCCGGCATGTAGTGCCCCGGCCGATTAGCGAGCCGGCGAGCCAGTTCTTTGCTGTCGCTGTCCAAGAGTACGAAACGCACCGGCGCGAGGATCGTTTCCCTCAGACGATCGCGATAGCTCCTTTTCAAGGCAGAGCATGCCGCAACGACAATTCCGTGATTGGCAATCTCGGTCGTGGCGGCATGGCCGATACGATCGAGCCATGGCCACCGATCCGCGTCGGAGAGCGGCACGCCGGCGCGCATCTTGGTGACGGCTTCAGATGCGTGAAAGTCATCACCTTCGAGATAAGGACAGGCGATCGCGCCTGCAAGTTCCCGACCTAGCGTTGACTTTCCGCTGCCGCTCACACCCATCATGATGATGGCCAGCGGCGCGAGTGCGCGAGAATAATCTAGCACAGTTTCCAAGCGATTAGCCGATCCCGCACGGAAGCGGGTCCTTCTGCCGATGAACGACCGTATTCGACTCGCCAGTTGTAGAACATCGCCTCGCTGATCTCCGCTTCGCGGCAGGTTCGCAGTAAAAAAATTTATTCGATCAATATACCGGCCGAACATTCACGCAACCGCTTTGACGACGTGTCACGGGTCGCGCGCCTCCCGCCCTCGCCAAAGCGGAGTATGATGAACATCCCACAATTTACACTGCTGCTGTGGGTAATCCGCGTCGAAAGGGGTTCGGCAATGTTCTACGAGATTCCGGCAACTCTATTGTCGGAGATTACGGAATTGGACGGATACATTGATGCTTTCCAGCGCAGTGAGCTCGATGCCGCCTCGCTCAAATCCCGCCGCGTCCCCTTTGGCTGCTATGAGCAGCGCCGCGATGGCACCTTACATGGTCCGTATCCGCGCCACTGGCGGTGCCGTAACACCAGCTCAGCTCAAGGTCATCGCCGAGGCTGCCGAAAAATTCGGCAACGGCATCGTCCACATCACCACGCGCGAGGAATTCCAGATTCACGACGTCGCGCTGGAGCAGGTTACAGCGGCAATGCGCGCGCTTCTCGCGGCCGGGCTGTCGTCGCGCGGCGGCGGCGGCAATACAGTGCGCAACATTATGCTATCACCGGATGCCGGAGTGTCGCCGCTCGAGGTGTTCGATCCAAGCCCGCACGCCTTTGCCCTCACCAGCCGCCTCATCGCCGAGGCCGATTCCTGGACCCTGCCGCGCAAGCTGAAGATCGCGTTCTCCAATTCCCCGGCCGATACCGCGTTCGCCCAGTTCAACGATCTTGGTTTCGTGGCCAGAATCGAAAACGGCCGTCGCGGTTTTCGTGTTTTCGTGGCGGGCGGTTTTGGCGGCAAGCCGGAACTCGGCCACGAGTTGTTCGCCTTCATCCCGGAATCCGAAGTTTACATCGTGGCCGAAACAGTCAAGCGGCTGTTCGACAACAACGGCAACCGCAAGAACCGCAATATGGCGCGGCTGCGGTATTTGTGGCGCAAGCTGGGTGAAGCGGGTTTTTGTGAACTCTATGCCAAAGAGGCGGCCGCGGTGCGTGCGGCAGGTCCGGCACCATTCGTGCCGGCGGCCCAGGCCGAAAACGCCACAGCCGCAGTCGTCGCGCCCATCGCGGCATCAGGGCCGGAGTACGATCTGTGGAAGTCGCGCTTCGTGGAAACGCAGAAGCAGCCTGGTCTCACTTCGGTGCTCATTCCGGCCTCGTTGGGCAATATCCGCAGCGAGCACGTTAGCCGCCTCGCTGAGTTTCTGGCGCCGCTTGGCGACGATGTTGTGCGTGGCACGCTCGGTCAGAATCTGCGCCTGCGCAACATCCCCGAAAGTCTCCTCGGCAATGTCTACGCCCTGGTGCGGGATTTCGATCCACTCATGGCGGCGCCGCGGCTTCTTGCCAATGCCATCGCTTGCACCGGTGCCGATACTTGTAAACTCGGCATCTGCTTGCCGAAAGGCGCACTTGCCGCGATCACGCGAGCACTCAAAAAATCGGGCCTGCCGCTCGATACGATCGGGGATTTC
>JAATGK010000373.1 GCA_015654715.1 Alphaproteobacteria bacterium | reverse complement strand
GGGCGAGGTCATCGTCTTGCTGACCGAATCCGCTGAGATCGAACTCAGCCATTTGCATGCGCCGCTGCGCGCCGCCGGGCTGACCAAACTTTCCTTCCCGCGCAAACTCGTCAAAGTGGCGCAGATTCCACTGCTCGGCTCCGGCAAAACCGATTATGCCGCGGCACAACTGATAGCGCTGGAAGCCGAGGACGCCACGGTGGCGCCGGTATAGCGCTTAGGCCTTGCGGGGCGGCCAGAAGTGCAGGCCCAAGCGGCGGTGCACATAAGCGATCAGCAAACCGTTGGTGACAAGCTGGCAAACCGTTGTGGCGACGGCGGCACCGGCGAGTCCAAACCGCGGCACCAGCGCGAGGTTGAGGCCCAAATTGGTCACCGCGGAGATCGCGAACACCCGCAACACATCTTTTTCGAAGCCGGTCATGTTGAGCAGCAGCGACCCGGTTCCGGCCGCCACGGTGATGAATTGACCGAAGGCCAGGATCGCCAGCGCCGTGCCGCCGCCGGCATAGGCCGAGCCGAACACGAAGACGAGTATCTCCCGGCTTGCCACCATGCAGATCCCAGCGAGCACGAGACCACTGAGGGTAAGCCAGCCGAGGGCCTGGCGCAGTAACGCCTGCAAACCGGCGCGGTCGCCGGCCTGATGCAACCGCGCGATATGCGGCGCCAAGACTTCGTTGGCGACCGTCAGCCCGACCGTGACCTGCAGCGCGACCAGCGACGCGGCGCGATAGATGCCGACATCGGCAGCATCGCGGAACAGGCCGAGGACCAGAAGGTCGGCCTGGAGGTTGAAGATGAGAAGCGCATCGGTCAGGGTCAACGGAATGATCGCCGCGAGCCAGGCTTTGGATTCGAACGCGGCGCGCGCACCATGCACCTGCGACGGCAGATGCCGCATCAACAGCGCCGCCCCGGCGACAAAAGCGATGGCGGTGGCCGCAACTTGCAGCGCCATGGCGACCGCCGAATCGAACGGCAACAGCCAATACCAAAGCGCGATGAACAACATGAACAATACGGCGCGAATGCCGTTGTCGGGCAGCATGCCGAGCACGACTTTGCGCAATCCGATCAGCGCCCCGCCGCGCAAACGGTTGAGCGCGATCAGCGGCATCAGCACAATCGCCCAGATGAAGGTCGACCGGTCGACGGCGGAAATAAAGTGCACCAATACCGGCAAGGCGAGAACGAGAATCGCTACGACCGCGAGCCCGAGCACCGCCACCAACTGATTGGCGCGCAACAGCAGCCCGCGGATATGTCCCCATTGCCCGGCGAGCTGATACTTGGCGATCTCGCGCGTCATCAGCTGGGGCAGACCAGCTTGCACCGGCAACGCCAGAAGCGTGACCACCGTGGAAGCAAAGGCGTAATAACCGTATTGCTTCGGCAGCAGCACACGGCCGAGAAAAGCCGTGGCAAGCAAGCCAAACAACAGATTGACGCCTTTGAGCACTGCCGATCCGGCCGCGCCTTTGAGGATCACGGAAACCGGCGGCCGCGCACTGACCAGGTTGCCCGTTGGCATCGCTTTACGCCCTACCGGGCAGCGGCACGGTGCCGGGGACGCCCGCCGGCGTGCGAAGCCGCGACAGGGTGGCGACGCCATAGCCGAGCATGCTCGCGGTCTTGATCGACATCGGGGCATAGCCGAACACCAAAGCCACCATCAGATAAAACAGAATCGAAACCGCTGCAGGCGAAGGTTCTTCGTCACCGAGCAAAACGCCACTGGCGAGAAGCGGATAAAGGCAGAAGCCGATCAGCCCCATATTGGCGATCAGATAAACGATGCCGCTATCGGCGACCTTGGTATCGTCAACGCCGCCGAACAGGATGTTGAGCGGCGAGGCGTGCAGCAGCGGCTCGGTGGTGACGCCAAGACGTAGGCCCAGATCTCCGGGCAGCGCCTGAACGGCGAAGTAGAGCACCACGACCGCCAGCAACACCCCGTAAGGCACGGCGAAGAGCCAGCGTGCTTGCGCTTTGCCAGCGAGGTTGCGCAAGACGGCGGCGGCCAGAATCAGGAACACCGCGACGCGGGTATCCGACAGCACCGCCAAAGCGAGACAGCCGAGCACCAGGATCGTCTTGTTGCGGGCGCCGAGCCCGGGCGTATTGAGGAACAGAATAGCCGCAATGATGCCGAAATAGCCGAGCGACAACGGCTCCAGGAACAGCGAACCGGCGCGATGGGCGGCGCCGAAGAAGCTGCCGGTGTAGCGCGTGGCACCGAGATAGATGTCCGACGAAGTGGTGATGGCGCTATCGGGGGCAGTGACCGCCGCCACCCAATCGCGAGTGAAGTAGAAATATTTGCGCGGATTGAAGACGCCGGCATAGAGGTCGGGGAAAACCAACTCGACCACCGCCGTGACCAGCAGCAGGGCGAGGATGACGGTGAGAAAACGCGGCGAGAAGCGCCGGGCCGATGCCCCCAGCGCCAGGAACAGCGGCAGCATGGCGGCGTCGTAGACGAAGCGCGGATTGAACGTGCCGGTGACGACGAACTTCAACAGGACGCAGCAGAGGAGCAAACAACCCGCAATGAGAAAAGTGCGGGACAGCGGCGGCCGGCGCAGCACAATCACCGCAATGGCCGCCAGCGTGATGGCGAGCTGGACCAGCGCCACGATCCCGGCATTGAGCGTGAACAGGAAATTGTTCACCACCGCCAGGATGGGATTTTCCAGGACGCAGGCCGCGATCACGGCATAGATCGCACCGTCGCCTCGCGGGTTCTCCGTCGCATCGCTTTGCCAGCCGGTCACTGCCTGCACCTGCGCCATTTGCCAACGGTCGCACAGACGGTCTTAACGCCTGTTTACTAAGTCGGAAGGGTTTACCGGCGGACGGCAATGATCGACTTGGTCAGGCCGAAAAAGCGTTCCTTAAGGATTGTGGCATCGGGGAATAGCGCCCGCATTTCCGCCACCGTCAACAGGTCGATCTCCGCGAGAAGCGCGTCAATCGCAGCCTGACTCGGCCGGTCGACAAGGCCCCAAGGCGTGCACCAGCGGATCAGCTTGCGCTGCCAGCGCTTGGGCAGCCAATGCACGAAAGCACCGACCGTGTGGGGATCGGAAAAGAACCATTTGTTCGGCGTCTGAACGTAATAGCTGGGCGCGATGCGGCGGATCTCGGCAGCGAAGGCCTGACGCGCCTTGGCATCGCCGACATGCTCGATCACCGAATTCGAATAGCAAAGCGCGAAGCTGTTGTCGGCGTAGGGAAGCTTGCCGCCATCGGTGTGGACGTAATGGAAACGCCCGTCTTCATAGCTGTTGAATTCGATATTGGTGAGAGTGACATCCGGCCTTTGGTCGATCAAGGTCCAGTTACACTTGCGCCCGCCGACATCGATCACCCGCAGGCCGTCATGCAACCCGAACATCTCGGCGAAGCGGCGCATCCGGCGGCCGCGGAACATCACCTGCAACGGAATTATGATCTGATAGATGCTCATGAGGCGGTGGCCTTGATCGATGGGCTGCAAACATTCCGGGGCGGATTTGCCGTCAATCCGGTAAAGGCATCGGCGTAGCGCCGCGCCAGAGCCGTCCAGCCGAATTTGCGGCGCAGGACCTCGGCGCTGCTGCCAAAGCCGGCCCAATCGATGGCGAGGATGCGGTCGGCGGCGGCTTCGGTATCTTGTCCGGTGACCAGTGCTATCGCCGGGGCGTCGGCGGCAAGTTCCCTGGTTCCCGGCAAACTTGCGACAACCGGTACCACACCGCAGAGCAGCGCTTCGAGGACCGTGAGTGGATAAGCGTCCTGCAGCGACAGATTCACCAGCACATCCTGGCGGCGCAGCATGGCGATGAGGTCCGCCGGCGGCAAGGCGCCCAGCAGCGTGACGGCAAGACCGCGCCGGTCGATGTCGGCTGTCAGCGCGCCGCGAACCGCGTCATCTCCCGGCCCAACCATGACGGCTTCGACGGCGACGCCGCGACGGCGGAGCGTTTCGCAAACGTCGAGAAACGCAAAACTGCCTTTGGCGGCCGACAGCCGCGCCACATGCACCAGCTTGAGCGGCCCGGCCGGATGGCGGGATAGCGTTTCGCCCTCAAGCAATTCCCGCGGCAGGAAGGTTCCCATCACGCGACAGCGCCGGCGAAGACGCGCAGGAAAACGCAGCGCCTGCGGCTGGGTCTGGTGGAGCGTGAAGACGGCGTCGGCGACCATGAGAAGGCGGTTGCAGAGCGTGCGCACGGCGCCGTGGCGCATCGAACGCCAGCCGCCGCCCAAATGCGGGGTCACGGCGATTTTCTTGCCGGACAGTTTGGCGACGACAAGGTACGCAAGGTCGAAGGCGCTGCCGTACTGGAGCCAGACGATGTCGCACAAAGGCAGCGCCCGGCGAAAGCTTCGCAAGGCGCGGATGTAGCGCCCCAGGCTGCCCGGCGCCGCGCCCGGCGTTTCGGTGAAACAATGGGCGTCAATTCCGAGACAGGTGCGGGCGCGGGCGATGAAGATTTCAAGGCCACCGCGAATATGTTCATGCCCGCCAGCGATGAGAATCCGGCGATGCTGTGAACGGTCGGGGTTGGAAAATCCGGTGGCGGGCATGGCGGCTTCTAAGCAGCCCCCCTGTCGTCCACTTCAGGCTCGAAGCCGAACAAGTCCCGCGTCATCACGCGCAGCGCGGACCAGGATTCAACGAAGTAGCGCCGGAACAGACGCCTCGGCTCCACCAGCACCCGCCAAGCCCACTCCAGACCAGCATGGCGCATCCAGACCGGCGCGCGGCGGCGGAGGCCAACATGGAAATCGAGGCTGGCGCCGATCGCGAGCGCATAGGTGTCGCCCAAAAGATGGCGGTGTTCGTGAATCCAGATTTCGGATTTGGGCGCGCCGAGCCCGACGAAAAGATGTGTGGTGCCGTGACCCCGGATCGCCCCGGCGAGCACTGCCGAGGCAAGAGCATGATTTTCAAAGCCGAATCCGGGGCAGGAAAAGGCTATTGCGTCGCGGGAAAAGCCGTGGCGAATCAAGATTTGGCGCAACCGCCGCCCGGTCTCAGCCGAGCCGACCACGAAGAATGGGCGGTCGCTGCCCGGCACCATCTTGTCCAGCAACAATGCGGTCAGATCGGCGCCGGTCACGCGTTCCGGTACCGCATTCCCTTGCAGACGCGCGTAAAGGTAAACTGGCGCGCCATCGGCGGTCGCTGCCCAGGCGCCGGCATAAGCGGCACGAAAGCGGGCGCTGCGGGCCAGATTCGAGATGTGGTCGACATTGGCGGTGACGATCAGGCGCGCGCCCTCGTCCGCCGGGATGCGATCGAGCAGCAGGTGCCGGATCAGCATGTCACGGGTCAAAGGCGAGAACGCAATTCCCAATACGGGACTGCGCCCGTCCGGGATCGGCGTCTGGGATATAAACTGATCAACCAAAGTCACGTCACGACCCCTGCACCAACCTGGAACAGCAATTGCGCGAGGACGCGGCCTTTGCTGCCTGAAGCGGTCAGAACCATTCCAAAATGGAACAGCATCGGCCGCTGCCAGGGCAGTCATGCAAGAGGTCTGCTAGATGTTATGGGGGAAACGGAATTGTCAGCGAGCGTGCGTGACGACCGTTAAGGCCGGATACGGCAAGCGGACGGGCAACCCAGGCTGGCGGCCGTCGACCGCCACCAGTACTATATCGGCAAGGACCAGGACCGAGGGAACCAGCGCGTCGCCGAGGAGCGGCGCGACAACAATGACGAGATCGAGATTGGTCTTGAAATTGGCGATCAGCCGCGCCAGCACCGGCGGCGCCAGTACGCTTTCATAGCCGCTGAGATGCGGGTCGTCGGCCATCACCAGCGCCGTTGACAAGGGATCCGACGCGATGAAATCGTCGGCAGCACCCTGGCGTGCGAACGTATCCGGCCAAGCCAAGACAGCGGCCGTCCGCCCGGTCATGGCGCCGAGATGACACGCCGATCGGTTGGCATCGACGACAATCGTCCGGATGCCCGCTTGCGCCGCGGCACGGGCGAGCGCCAAAGCGAGCGTCGTTTTGCCCGCCCCTGGCGTCATCGCCGTAACCACGATTGTCGCCGGCGGCTGGGCGACAGCAAGAACGCCGGACAAAAGCTGCGCCACCGCCACAGCAAACGACGCGCGCGGACTGGTAACCACAAGATCGGCGGCACGGAGCCCGGCGCCCATTTCCGGCAGGACCGCGGCCGGTTGGGGCGCTGGTTGATACGGCGGTTGGCGCAATGGTTCGGGTCTGGCGGCCGGGTTTGACTCTGCCGGCACCAAGCCGCGCTCGGCCATGAACGCCAAAGCGAGGCCAAGCAGCAGCCCAGCGGGGATGGCGCTGAGGACGGCGAGCAACTTGGTCTGCGGCCCGAACGCCTCGGTCACTTCAGATGCCGAAATGACGTACGCATCCGGGCGCAAGATGCCCTGCTGATTTTCGGTCTGGCTGAATTGGGTGAGGAACGCCTGATACATCGCCCGCGCCGAGGCGGCGGCCGACTGCAACGCCGTCAGTTCGACCCCTTCCTGCTTCTCACGGGCGCTCAAATCCTCGATCTGGCGCAGACTTTTCTGCAACGAAGCCACATGCGTGCCCGAGCTATCCGCCTCGTTGCGGACGGATTCGGCAATGCGCAATGTCTCCTGCGAAATCTTGGCTTCAAGATCGCCGCGCTGAGCTATCAGCTCGATCATCTTGGGATGATTGGGGCCGTATTTGGTGGCGAGGTTGGCGATCTCGCGGTTGAGTTCGGATTGCTGGGTCCGAAGACTGGCGATCAGCGGCGAGGCGATAACCTGAGGCGCCGATGCGAGCGCCCCCGATTGCAAAAGCTGGGTGGTGCGGCCGGCTTTCGATGCCTTGTCGTCGTAATCGGTGCGCGCCACCGTGAGCTGGCTGTTGAGATCGGCGACTTGCTGCTCAAGCACGGAGGTGCCGGTGGCGGTGAGTGTGATGTGATGATCGGCCTTGTACTTCTGGACGGCGGCTTCGGCGTCCCGCACCTGGCGCGCCAGTTCGGTGACGCGCTGGTTGAGCCAGAGGCTGGCCTGGCGCGACGCCTGCGTCTTGGTGCCGAGTTGCTCAGCCACATACATCGAGGCGACGGCCGATGCGATCGCGGCCGCCTTGTCGCGATCGACCGAAGCGACCGTGACGCGAATCGAACTGGAGAATCCGGCTTGCGCCACTTTGAGGCCGCTGCGCAGTTTGGTGATCGCGGTCTCGCGCGGCCCGTCATCCGACGCAAACAGCAGGCTGGCAAATCCTGGCGTGGAAAACTCGGGATCGTGGTCGAGATGAAGGCGATCGACCACTTCGCCGGCAAAGCGGTGCGAGGTGAGAATTTCGATCTGGTTCAGAATGGTCGGTTGATCGGCCGGCAGGCTGGACAAGACGGCCGTCGCATTCTCGACGCTCCACTTGCGCGGATCGAGCATGACCTCCGAGGTCGCGTCATAGTGTGGGCGGACTTGCAAAACGTAGATCGTCGCCAGCAGCACGACGGTCAGAGTCGTCAGCGTGATCAGGCGGGCGTTGCGCTGCACCACGTCCCATATCTGCCGCAAGCCGAATCCGCGGGCGGACCGCGACCGGTCGTTCGGCAAGGGACGAAAGCTGGGCACGCGCGCATTCCTCTCTTGGGTTCGGCAGAAGGCTGATCCCGGGGCCAACGGGACTTTGCCCCCCCGTATTGTGGTCACCGCGCTCTCACCATTGGGTTAATCGCGCGAAAGGTTGATGAGTCGGTTCGGCCGAGGCCCGCCTTTGGCCGCTAAACCGCGGCAGGGCTTGAACATTCCTGCCGTTAGGTAAGTGCGTGAGGGGGCTGAAAACCGTTTACTAACCTTGGAGCCGTTAGGCTCTCGCTCCAGATGTGCCGCACGCACATCGTTAAGACGAGGAGACGGGCTTCAGGGTTATGAACTTCTACGCCTCACCAGACTTCCTCGAAGCGGCCGCGGCGGTCTATTTCAAAGACCGCGAGACGGCGATCGAAAACGTGCGCATCGGCGACGACGTGCTGCGTTTGCTGGTTGTCGACGGCAAGAAAACCGTGACGCGCCTGTTGTTCCTCGATTTTCATCAGCCGCTCACGGCAAACGAAATCGACGGGCCGGTGCGGCCCGGGCGCTATGCCCAATGGGTCAGCCGCGGCGAGATCGACGCCGCAGCATGGCAGGACAGCCGCTTCCCGGGCATGGATCTGGCGCCCTTCATCGATTGGACACGCTTTGCCCGGTTCGAAGACTATCGCGAGCAGCTTCTGAAACGTCACCACGGCTTGGTACGCGATCGCGAGCGGCGCGGCCGTGCCTTGGCGTCCCGCTACGGCGAACTCACCTTCACCATGGACGACACGCGTGAGGACGTTCTGGCGCTGGCGCGGGTTTGGAAAGGCCAACAACTCCGCGACATCGGATTTCCCGAT
>JAATGK010000063.1 GCA_015654715.1 Alphaproteobacteria bacterium | reverse complement strand
GAAGTATTTCGGCGTCTCGCCGGCGGATTCGGCGGCCAGCGGCCTGCCGGTTTATACGCCGGGCGACGGCTTCAATCGGCTCGGCGTCGCCCTGTCGGTCGATCAGTTCTTGTCGCGTCATTTCAGCATCGGCGTACGCGGCTATTACGCCCGCATGATGGGCGCGGCCGGCGATAGCCCGGTGACGGCGTCGCCCGACCAATATTTTGCCGGGCTGGTGGCGGGCTACGTTTTGTAGCGCGGTCAGAGCGCCTTTTTCGGCGGCTGGTAGCAGGAGCGGCAGCGCACTTGATATTCGCCGATGTCGCCGACCACGAGCTGCTTTTCGTCGGAGATCAGCCGGTAGGAGATGTAACCGGCATCGGAGCCGCACACCATGCAGACGCCGGTCAGCTTCTCGACGCTATCGGCAATGGCGAGCAGACCCGGAATCGGCCCGAACGGCTCTTCGGTGAAATCCATGTCGAGACCGGCGACGATGATGCGCAGGTTGGTATCGCGGCGGTCGCGCAAAAGTTTGCGGATGGCGCGGCCGAACCAGCCGAGGCTGTCGCGCAGCGGGGTGTCGAGCGGAAAGAACTGCGCCTCGTCGATCGCCAGCACGTCAAACTGGTTGAGGTTGATGATTTTCCAGAAGTTCTCTTCGTCGTGAACCATCACGGCGGAAAGCTGGTCGGTGACCTCGGTGGTGCCGTCGGGCAGCACGGCGCGCGAGGCGATATAGCCCTGGGTGCGGGTGTCGTGGGCGGGCTTCAGGATGCGCACCCGCTTCTTGGCGTATTGGGCGCGGTGGAGCCTCGCAATCAGCCGCTCGGTTTTGCCCGAGAACATCGGACCGACGATGACTTCCAAACGCGACGTCATAGACTGGCCCCGGCTCTAGCTCTTTGATTGTCGCGGCGTTTTCGCGCAAAACCGCACACACTTTTGCGCCCGCCGCTCTGATGCGGCCGGACTTAAACACGATTCGAGCCGCTCCTGTCCGCACCGCAGCCACAACGGCTTGTGGAAAACCGGGGGAAAGAGAACGGGTTACGGCCGTCTTTTGGTCGCGCCTCGCGGGCGAACGCCGGTTCCCACAAACCCGGACACGCTACGACTGCGGCGGCGTCGCGGGCGGCTCGGCAGGCGGCGTCGCGGGCTGTTCGGCGGGCGGCGGCACCGGCGGCGGCGGAGTCGCTTCGGTCTTGCAGGGATAGAGCTTGGTGGTGGCTTCGTAGAGGCCATCGTCGAACGGCTGCTCGCGAAGCGCGGCCGGATAATTCTCTTCGGCGCGCAGCCACCGCAGCGTCGCGCCGGCGGCTTCCCTGGTCGAGATGTCGTCAGGCACGCAGATGAATTTCTGGGTCTTGGCGGCGTCGACATAGGACTTGATCTTTTGGATGCACGCCGTGTTGTCGCGATAGCACGTGGTGAGGAACTCGGACAGCTTGGGCAAATCCTGGGCGGGCGCCGGAGCGGACATGGCGGTCATGGCGACCACCGCGACAGATGCCAACAACACCTTTTTCATCGTAACCCCCTTCATCAAGACCGCGCTGTGCAACAGGCGGCCTAGCTTGGTCATAGTGTAGCATAACAACCGGGCCCGTCAGCGCCTCCTGTCCCAAACGGCCACCCGCAAGACGCGACCTTCTGTCCGCCTCCGTCCCTGCCCGGCCAGGGTCAGAATGGCGGCTCTTGCGGGGGGATGGTCATGCGCAGTCTCGGCATCGGCTTGGCAGCAGTCTTGAGCATTGTTCCGGCAGCAGCCGGAGTCACCGCCGCGGCCAGGATGGTGGATGCCAACGGACAGCCGGCCGGCCAGGCCCACTTCAAAGCGGCGCCGCACGGAGTTTTGATCGAGCTCGAGGTCAAAGATCTCCCTCCCGGCCCGCACGCCGTCCAGTTGCACGCCAAAGGCGTCTGCAATCCCAAGACGGGGTTCGCCTCGGCCGGGCCGGTGTTCGACTTCGAACTGCCGCGCAGTCATGGCTATTTCGCCAAAGGCGGCCCCAAACCGGGTGATCTGCCGCTCCAATTCGCCGCCAGCGACGGCGTCTTGCACGCCAGCTTTTTCACCACCGCGGTTTCGCTCGGCGACGGACGGCGCTCGCTCTTCGGCAAGGAGGGTGCCTCGATCATCGTCCACGCCGGGAGCGACGATTATCAGAGCCAGCCCGACGGCCATGCCGGTGCCCGGCTCGCCTGCGGTACCATCTTGAAAAATCCGGGGCCGCTGACGCGCAGACGCAAATGAAGCGCGACTTGGCTAGGCTGTGGTGGAAACCATCTTGCCACGCATGACTGGCTTGCAAGGGCCGCCTGTGCGGTCGCCGCTCGGACGCTTTCGGCCGCTCCCCATGCCGCAGCCG
>JAATGK010000326.1 GCA_015654715.1 Alphaproteobacteria bacterium | reverse complement strand
CGATCTATGACGTGCTGATGGGGCAGGCGACCCTCGCCGAAGCAATCCATCCCACCCGTATCCCGAAACTGTCGATTGTGCCGGCGACTGTGGATCTCTCCGGTGCCGAACTCGAATTGATCAGTTCCGAGCGGCGCAACGACCGGCTCAAGGATGCGATAGACGAATGCTCCGTATACGGAGAAAACCCGTTTTCCTACGCCTTGATCGAGTGCCCGCCGTCGCTGACGCTGCTGACGGTCAAAGCGATGGTCGCCGCCGATGACGTGGTGGTGCCGCTGCAATGCGAGTTTTTTGCATTGGAAGGCCTGACGCATCTCCTCAACACCATCGAGCTGGTGCGCGAAAATCTGAATTCCAATCTTGAGCTGCAAGGCATCGTGCTGACGATGTTCGACAAGCGCAACAAGCTATCGGACCAGGTCGCAGCCGATGTGCGCTCCCACTTGGGCGACAAGGTTTATAACACCGTGATTCCGCGCAACGTCCGCATTTCCGAAGCGCCGAGTCATGGCCTGCCGGCGCTGGTTTACGATCTCAAATGCCCGGGCAGTCAGGCCTACATCAAACTGGCCGGCGAGTTGATCCAGCGCGAACGGGTACGGACGGCGGCATGAATTCCTTAATTAGCGCGCCTTCTGACGAAAGCGCTCAGACGGAGACCACCATGGCAGACGAAGCGCGCCCGCGAGGGCTTGGCCGGGGGTTGTCGGCGCTGATCGGCGAAGACGCCCCGCGCAGCGGCAACCGGGCACCGCGAACGGTGCCGACTGCCTTTCTCCGGCCGAACAAGTTTCAGCCGCGCAAGACCTTCGCCGAAGGCGACCTCAACGACCTGATCGCCTCGGTCAAGGACAAGGGCATTTTGCAGCCCTTATTGGTTCGCCCCATCGCGGGCGAGTCGAACGCCTATGAGATTGTTGCCGGCGAGCGGCGCTGGCGGGCGGCCCAGGCCGCCAAGCTGCATGAAGTGCCGGTGATCGTGCGCGAGCTGACCGATGGCCAAGCGCTCGAATTTGCCATCATCGAAAACGTCCAGCGCGCCGACCTCAACGCCATCGAAGAGGGCTTGGCCTATGAGGAGCTGATGGAACGTTTCTCCTATACCCAGGAGAAGCTGGCCGACGCCGTCGGCAAAAGCCGGCCGCATGTCGCCAACACCTTGCGGCTGCTGAAACTGCCGGAGCCGGTGCGGATGCTGGTGCGGGATGGCAAACTGACGCCCGGCGCGGCGCGAACCCTGATCGGCGACCCCGATGCAGAAGCACGGGCGCTCGAAATTGTGGCGGGTGGGCTGAACGTCCGTCAGGCCGAACAGCGTTCGAAGGACAAAAAGGGCGGCAAGAAACCGGCGCCCACGGCGGCGGAAGATCCCAATATCAAGGCGCTGGAGTTGAGCCTCGCCAATATTTTAGGGCTCAAAGTTCAGATTGCGGATAAAAATGGCGAAGCTGGCGAGGTGCGGATCTTTTACAAGACCCTTGAGCAGCTCGACGACCTCATCTTGCGCTTGAAGAAGTTCTAATAAGCTATTCACCCACAATTATTTATATAGCAGTGCCACAACTACATCTTAGCGCGACGACCGTTCGCGAGCCGTAACGCGTCGGCGGCGTTGATCCGCCCGTCGTACAGCGCCCGTCCGACCACCACACCTTCGATGTTGGGCTCGCTGGTAGCGATCAAGGCCTCCACATCACCAATGCCGGATACGCCGCCCGAGGCGATCACCGGGATCGAGATCGCCTTCGCTAAAATTGCCGTGGCGGCAACATTAACCCCGCCAAGCAGGCCATCGCGGTCAACATCGGTGTAGAGCACGGCCGCGACCCCGGCATCTTCGAAGCGCTTGCCGAGTTCGATCGGGCTGACCTCGCTGGTCTCGGCCCAGCCGGCCACGGCAATTTTGCCGCCCTTGGCATCAGCTCCGACGACGATTTTGCCCGGAAAAGCACGCGCGGCTTCCTTGACCAGCGCCGGATTGGTCAGCGCGACGGTGCCAAGAATGACCCGCGTGATCCCGACCTCGAGCCAGGCGGCGATGGCTTTCATGTCGCGGATGCCACCGCCAAGCTCGATCGGCAAATCGATCGCGGCCCTGATTTTGGCCACGGCGGCAGCATTGACCGAGCGGCCTTCAAACGCGCCGTTGAGATCGACGCAGTGCAGCCACTGAAACCCGGCGTCGGCGAACAGGCGCGCCTGGGCGGCCGGGTCGTCATTAAACACCGTGGCGGTCGCCATCTCGCCGCGCTTGAGGCGAACGCAGCGGCCGTCTTTCAGGTCGATGGCAGGAAACAGGATCACGGCGTCCAGTCCAGGAAATTGCCGAGGAAGCTGAGGCCCATGGCTTGGCTTTTTTCGGGATGGAACTGGGTGCCGACGATGTTCTCCCGACCGATCACTGCCGCGACCGCGCCGCCGTACTCGGTGGTCGCAAGCATGTGCGCCTTGTCGGTGGGTTTGAAGCAATAGGAGTGAACGAAATAAGCATGGGCGCCGCCCTCAAGACCGGCGAACAAGATGTGGTTTTTGACGAAACGCAGCTCGTTCCAGCCCATGTGCGGAATCTTGAGCGCCGGATCGTCTGGGGTGAGACGCACGACCTCACCCGGAATCCACCCCAAGCCTTTATGGTCGCCGAACTCGCGCCCGACCGAGGCGAGCAGCTGCATGCCGACGCAGATGCCAAGGAACGGCACCTTTTTTACCAGCACCGCCTCGCGCAAAGCTTCCACCATGCCGGGCAGCCGGGTCAGTCCGCCCATGCAATCGGCAAAGGCGCCGACGCCGGGAAGCACGATTCTTGCGGCCTTGGCAGCCACCGCCGGATTGGAGGTGACGACGACCTCGCGGTCGAGGCCGCGCTCGACCGCCGCCCGCGCAATGGCCTTTTCGGCAGACCGCAGGTTTCCGGAGCCGTAATCAATCAGAGCGACGAGCGACATGGGATTTCCCTTTGCCGGGGTTCCTTATCCCAATCTTTCGCCCGCACCAACAGGAACGATTGGCCGGGGGTGCCGAGGTACTCGCCAGAGCCAAGAATTACGCTTGACGTAACACGTAACTCACCGCAAACTCCCAACATGATCCTGAGCTATCGCGATGCCAGGACGGAACGGTTTGCGCGCGGCGAGCGCGTCAAAGCGTTCGAGCCATTCCGGCGCCGGGCGGAAATGGTCCTGGACCGGCTCGACATGGCGACTGGTCTGGCCGACATCGCCAATTTTCCGGGGCACCGGCTGGAAAAGCTGTTCGGCGACCGCAAGGGACAATGGAGTGTCCGGATCAACGACCAGTGGCGCATCTGCTTTGGGTGGGATGGCGGCGCTGCCGGGCCGAGTAATGTTGAAATTGTCGATTACCATTGAGGTGTGACATGGCACGTACCCCGATCCATCCCGGCGAGCATCTGGCGGAAGCATTGCAGGAGCTTGGCATGTCGGCGGCGGAATTCGCCCGCCAGATCGCCGTGCCGACCAACCGCATCACGGGGATTCTGAACGGCCAGCGCGCCGTTTCCGCCGACACCGCCTTGCGCCTCGGCCACTGGTTCGGCACCTCCGCCGAAATGTGGCTGAATTTGCAGAAGCTGTATGAACTGCGGTTGGCGGAACAGGAGAAGGGTGAGGAGATTAGAAAATTGCCGAAGAGAAAAGCGGCTTAATCAATGCTTGAGAAAAACGACGCCCTGAAAGCTGCCCTGGTCGGCAAAGCAGGCGAGGCTCTCGTCGCAGCAAAACTACTCAGTAGAGATATTGATGTTGCCTATCCAGCATTTGATGGTGGTGTCGACCTAATCGCGTACTCGGAACATAACTTTGAACGCGTTGTGCCGATACAAGTCAAAGCACGTTCTAAGACCTGCTACACATTTCAGAGGAGCTGGTTCAAAGGCATTCGCGGGTTAGTTCTTGTCCAAGTTTGGAATGTGGTCGCGGAGCCCCAGTTCTATCTTTTTGAGAGCCTAAACGATGTCGAGGACGCTTTGGGGCCTCGTCATGCAGGCACAGCTTCGTGGCAGGAACGGGGTGTTTACAACGTGACTTCCCCGAACGATGAGCAAATCGAGAGAATGCAGCCGCGCCGCAACCGCTGGGACCGGATTGATAGCAAGCTCAATACCTAATCCTGGTCCATCTTCAGCGCGGCAATGAACGCCTCTTGCGGGATGTCGACTTTGCCGAACTGGCGCATCTTTTTCTTGCCCTCTTTCTGCTTGTCGAGGAGCTTGCGCTTGCGG
>JAATGK010000160.1 GCA_015654715.1 Alphaproteobacteria bacterium | reverse complement strand
TCATTCCGGCCTCACCCTCAACGGCGAGGAGTTCGCGACCCCCGATGATCTCAATTTCGAGAACGCCCCGAGTAAGTCACTAAACTAAAGTCGATGCGACCTCCTTGTGCTTTGACAGAAGCAGCCATGCGCACCTAGCGTCTCGCTGCGGAGTCAAAACACAAGGAGTGAGCCGTGCAAACGCAGATCGAACGAGCTATCGCGGCGTTTCTATTTTTGTTTGCGGCGAGCGCTCCGGCGGTGGCGGCGCCTGCTTCGGCTGGCGCCTGCGACGAATCCTGCCTGCTGACGGTCGCCGGAGAGTTTCTGGACTCGCTGACGGCGGGCGATCCATCCGGCGCGCCGTTCGCTTCCGCGGTGCGAGCGACCGAGAACGGAGTCGTGACGGCGCCGGGCGCAGGCATCTGGAAGACGGCAACGGGTTGGGGCTACCGCCATACTTTTGTCGATCCGGAAAGCGGCGGCATCGGCGTGTTCGGTGTCGTAAATGAAACCGGCGACAAGCAGGCGGTCATTGGCGCCAGGCTGAAAGTCGTTGGCCGCCGTATCGCCGAAAGCGAACTGTTGGTCATGCGGCCGGGTGCGCACGGCTTGTTCGATCCCACCGAAAACGAACCGAAGGAGGCGTTCTATTCCTTCGTGGCGCCGGAACTGCGCTCGACCCGCAAAGAGTTGATGGACATCGCGCATAGCTATTTCGTGGGCATCACCCATGCCGATCCGTCGATCGTGCCGTTTCATCCGGATTGCAATCGCTACGAAAACGGCGTGCGGACCACCAATACCGTGAGGTTTCGGGGCTGCGCCGAGAGCCACCGATATGTGGCATACATGCAAAGCTTCCGCAGTCTGCGTTTTCCCGTGGTCGACACCAAGCGGGGCCTGGTCCTTGCGGCGGCCGCATTTGATATGCCAGCACAGACGCGCACCTACCTTGTGCGCGGCAAGCCGGTTGAAATCTCGCCCGAGCGCCAGAATCTTCCGCGCACACTGTTCCTGTTCGAGCTGTTCAAGATCGAAGGCGGCAAGATTCGCGTGATCGAAGCCAAAATAACCAACATGCCGTTGGGCACTGATATGGGCTGGCCCGGCGCGGACAAGTGACCGCCGACGGTGTCAAGCATTTCGCTGGTAAAGGGCGCGGAGCGATCCGCGCCCTTCGTCCTTTCATCCTACCGGCAGCACCGTCTTGCCGAAGGTGGAATTGGTCACGATGGCGAAGCTGCCGTAAAGCGCCAGCGTCCCGCACACGAGTCCAACCCAGCCGCCGATTTGCGACACTGCGGGGATTATAAACAAGCTACCGGCGCCGAGCAGAAAGAACGTCACCCACAGCGTCAGGAAGACCAGGTTGACGATCCGGGTCAGCTTGAAACTGGCAATCCACATGTAGAGCGTGAACACGCCCCAGAGCAGCAGCGCGACAGCAATGGTCGAATGCGCGTTCTTCAAATCAAGGATACCGTTCTGGCCGAGGAGCAGCAGCAGTGCAAACCACCACCAGAAGGCGCCATAGGCGATGAAGGCGGTCATGCCGAAGGTGTTGCCGAGCTTCACTTCGAAAATGCCGGCGAGGAGTTGCGCGGTGCCGCCGAAAGCGAGCGCCAGCGGGAGCACGACGGGTTCACCGCCTGCGGGCAACACCCCCGCATTGATCAGACTGAGCAGAACGGTGGTGAGACCGAACGAGGCAAGTCCCAAAGCCGCAGGATTCACCTGCGCGGTGTGTTCGTTGGCCATGGCATTCACTCCCCAGATCGCCTGACGATGGGTCGGCGTTGCCGGAAGTGTGCGGGATTCTCGTACGCTTTACGAACGAAATTTCGTGCGGAGTGATTGACCTAAGGGAAGCCGGGTAGGGCCTATTTTGTCCCCGCTCGCATCCCCTGCGCCACGTCGGCGACTTTGGTTTCGAGCTTGGTGGCGGCCAGCTTGTCGTCGATGTGCAAGCGCTCGGCTTGGAAGGCGCGCAAATCCTTGCCCGCGAGCTTGCGCCCTTGCGCCATCTTCACATGCAGCGGATTGACCTGGACGTTGTTCACCTGGATTTCGTAATGCAGGTGCGGGCCGGTCGACATGCCGGTGTTACCGCTGTTGGCGACGATCTGCGCCTGACGCACCTTCGACCCGACATGCAGCCCCGGCGCGAAGCGCGACAGATGCCCATAGGCCGTCGCATAGCCGTTGCCGTGATTGATCTTCAGGAAGCGGCCATAGCCGTTCGACCAGCCGATGAAAGCGACGGTGCCGGAACCGGCGGCCATCACCGGTGTGCCGATCGGAACGCCAAAATCGACGCCCTTATGCATGCGCGAGAATCCGAGCACGGGATGGAAACGCATGCCGAAACCGGATGTGATGCGGGCACCGTCGACCGGCGTCTTCATCAGCATGCCTTTGACGCTTTCGCCGAACGAGTCGAAATATTCCGCCGGATCGTTGGGATCGGTCTGATAGCGGTAAAGCACGATGGTTTTGCCGCCCGTCTTCATCATCGCATAGGAGATGGCGCCTTGGCGCGCCGGCATGCCTTCGGGCGTGTAGTAGTAGTCGTAGAACACCTCGAACGAATCGCCCGGCTGCAAATCGCGCTGGAAGTCGACCTTATACGAAAACATCTTGATCATCTCGCCGACGACGTCGGTCGGAATGCCGGCCCGCATCGCGGAGAGATAGAGGCTGCCGTCGATCAGGCCACCGGCGCGATGGACATGACTGACCAGCTGCTTGACGACGTCGGTCGCCTGGAACGTTCCGTCGGCGCCCCGCGCGATCGTGATGTCGTGATCGACGGTCGGGGAAAATTTGATCGTGAGAAGCCGTGAGATCGGCTCGCCCGGCACGGCCGCACCCTTCGTCATGTCGCTGCTGTCGTCGTCCGCAGACGGATCGTCTCCGTTGGCGGCGATGTCGGGGTGGGTGTTGTAGGTGATGTCGAAGCTTTGTCCGGCGCGCAGGGCGCGCGCGTTGTGGACCTTGCCGAGAGCGGCGATGGCCGCATTGGCGTCATCAGCCGAGATTCCCGCATTCTCCAGCGCGCCCGCCAGCGTGTCGCCGGAATCAAGCGTGATGGTATGGGTCTCGATCGAGGAACGTGGTGTGGCGCGTTCGGCGTTCAACGCACGGTCGAAGCCGGACGGCTGTTGACGCGTACCGGGCATCGGCGCGACCGAGGCGAACAGCGCGTTCGATCCGGACTCGGTCAATTGCTGGAACAGGCGATAGGGCAGGAACCCGCGGCTCGCATTCTCGACGGTACCGCCGGTGACCGGTGGCACGGTGGAGACCGCGAGCCAAGCAATCGAACCGACGATCAACGCCGAGATCGACGTCGAAAGAACGGCCCAACGATGGTCGTTGTTGAAAGCTGTCGCGTCATGGCCTGGACCAGACCAGTCGTCTTCAAAGGAAAATGGCGTCGATTCGTTGCGACGGTTCACGATTGCTCCCTTATGGGTTGGCGCCAAAATGCTCGGCGTATTCTGTAGTTGTCCCAGACCGTTCCGGAGCACCCAAAACGCGGTGCGCATATAGCCTCAGGGCATGCTGGCGCGTCAACCATTACTCAGCAATTAACGATACGGATCACCACGTACGAACTATCAGCCGCATGATTCGGTAAATCGGTCGCACATGGTGTGTCGTGCTCGATGCAACAATGAGACCACAAAGGCACACGGCGCGTGCCCCGTATTGGATCACGCGCCGTAGACTGAAATCGTTGTAATGTGAGTGCTTGCGACAATCAGAGCCGAACCAGCAGACCTTCGGCGATCTTGCCATGAGTCCAGCCGATGAAGCGAGCCATGTGCAGGACCAGGAAGAACGCAAATATGCCGACCGCTGCAAGCAGGACGAGTCCTGGTGCGGTATGGAACAGATGTTCCAGCCATGGCACGCCGAAGAACTGGATGTGGCTTTCGTCGGTGGCGAGCGAGTAGATCGAGACTCCCGTGATGCCGAGTGACAGCGCCAATCCGGCCACGCCGAGCGTGAAGTAGACAATGCCAAGCGGCAGCATCAGCAGCAGATAGAGCACTGAGGTCCAGGTGCGCACGTCGCCGAGCGCGTCCTTGATCTGCGGCCAGATTTTTTCGTCCGCGCTCACCGCGGGCAGACGGCGCGGCATGCGCACGCCGAGCAGGCCTTCGACGATGCGCCCCTCGACGTGAGAGATCATGCGGAACGACATCAGGAACACCAGCGCCAAGGGAATGCCGATGATCAAGACGCTGGTGCCGGCGGTGATCGAAATGCCGACGACCGTCCACACGAAATAGAAGACACCGGTGATCAGCGACAGCAGCATGTAGAGCAGGGCGCCATAAGTACGCGGATCCGAAATGACACCAAAAAACCCGCCGTTATTGCCTAAATCGGTTTCCTGCTGCTTGGGAAAGGGCGTTGAGATGGCGTCTTCCATATCGCGATATTCCTCGGCAATTTCTTGTGGCGATCCGTAGGTATCGACGACGGAGGCCATGACCGCGGCTTCATCCATGTCCGGATTCTGCACGATCTCCATGTTGAGGTGCTCTTCGCAATCGGCGAGAGCGTCGGCAATCAGTCCGCGCGGGGCGCCTTTGAGCGCACGCCTGAGCTCGCTGAGATAACCGCGGACGGAATCAGGCGGTTGGACGATAGTCATTACCCGTCCCTCCGGGGGTGGTGCCGGCCTTCAGCGCATCGTCGACGAACTCGCGCATGTCGCGCCAAGCGAACTGCCATTCGGCGAGCGCTTTGCGGCCCTCGTCGGTGATGTTGTAGTAGCGGCGCGGCGGCCCGAAAGCCGACGCTTCCACCCGGCTGCCGAGCAGCCCCAGCGCGTTCAGCGACCGCAGCACGGGATAAATCGCCCCCTGCTTGAAGATCAGTCCGCCTTCGCCTTCCGCCTTCACGGCTTTGGCGATCTCGTATCCGTACATTTCCCGTCCGGCGCGTGCGAGCACGGCCAGCAGGACCAAGGACGATAGTCCGGCCATCAGCTCTTTACGGAATTTCCGCGTGTATTGCGTTTCATCAGTCACGTCACACTCGCGCTTGCTTCCGCCCTCTCGGCTATTGCTAAGTTCAATCTAGCATGAACTTCACAATATGCAAGTCCCTAGTAGTGGGGAGTTCGAACTATTTAGGAGTCCACACCCGAGACGGTTAACGAAACATTACCAGCACGGCGAATTCCGCCCTGGCAGTGGTGGGATGCAGCCAGACGCGCCGGTGGATGCAGCCGTGCCGAAAAATTGTGCCTGCGAAACACTGAGGCAAGCTCCGGCGAAAACGCATCACGGTTAATCACTACTTTACGACTATTCCGCTAGGTTCGCCCTGTATTTAGGGGTGGATAACCGTATGTGCGGAATTGCTGTTGCGATCGATTGGCCGGGTGCGCCCGAAGCCGTCAAGAGCCTGATCGAAGGCCTTCGCCCGCGCGGCGACGTTACCGATTGGTTGCGTCATCCCACCCAGAATGTCGCCATGTGCACGCGGCGGCTGCGCATCGTCGATCGCGACCATGCCGTTCAGCCGCAACCGTCTTTCGACGGCAAGCTCGCCGTCTCGTTCAACGGTGAAATCTACAACCACATCGAACTGCGCGCCGAGCTCGCCGCGTTGGGCGTGCCATTTCACACCGAATCCGATACCGAAGTGCTCGCCAATGCCTTGCGGATATGGGGCTATCACGCGCTCGCCAAGCTGTCGGGCATGTACGCTTTCGTTGCCTACGAAATCGACACCGGCCAATTCATCGCGGCGCGCGATCCCTTCGGCATCAAGCCGCTGTACGTCATACAGAACGGCAACGGCTTTCTGTTCTGCTCGGAAATCCGCCCGCTGCTGAACACGGTGCCAGAGGGCGACGTACTGGCGCTGCCGCCCGGATTCCTCCTCACCCATCACACTTGCGCGCCGTTCCCATCGCCGGTGACCGCGCCACCCAGTGAATTCAAACCGGCCGACAAAAGCGAACTCGATGCGCTGATGCAGGAAGCAGTGGAAAGCCACATTCCGCCGGATCTGCCGTTCGCGCTCATGTTCTCGGGCGGCATCGATTCGACGCTGGTCGCCCATTATGCGCGCTAAGTGCGCCCCGATGTGCCAGGCTATTTCGTCGGCGGACCCGGTAGCGCCGAGTATCCCTTCGCCGCCGCTTATGCCGAAGCGACCGGCTTCGACCTCAAGCAGCTTCCGTTCGATCCCGACAGTAACGAGACCTTCGCTATGTTGTCGGAAGCCGTCGTCACCACCGAATCCTTCGAGCCTGCCTTGGTGCGCGGCGCGGTGTGTTCGCTGCTGGTGTCGCAAGCCATCCAGAAGGACAACATCCGCGTCGCCTTGTGCGGCGAGGGCGCCGATGAGCTGTTTTGCGGCTATGCCCCGCTTGAGGCGGCGTTCGGCATCGACGAGACCTACGGCCGTGCCATGCGCGAGGAATGCCTCGGCCTGATGCACCGTATCAGCCTGCAGCGCGTCGACCGCTGCTCGATGCACCACAATCTCGAAACCCGCGTGCCGTTCCTCGATCCGACGCTCGCCAATTATGCCCGTCAGCTTTCCGCCAGCGATCTGGTGCGCGACGGAGTCGGCAAGGCGGCGTTGCGCGACTTATTCGATCTTTATCCGCGCGATCTGCCGCGCATCATCCGCGACCGTTCGAAGATGCTGTTCAGCGAAGCCGCCGGTCTCAAG
>JAATGK010000085.1 GCA_015654715.1 Alphaproteobacteria bacterium | reverse complement strand
TTCTGCGTCTCGCGCTGGTTCGATATTCTCAAACAGGTTCCCGGCAGCGTGCTGTGGCTGCTCGACACCTCGCTCGAGGCCAAAACCCGCTTGGCACGCTTCGCCGAGCAGAGCGGCGTGGCGCCGGATCGGCTCATCTTCGCGCCCAAGCAACAAAATGCGGCGCATCTGGCGCGCTATCCTTTGGCGGACCTCTTCCTCGACACCGCGCCCTATGGCGCCCACACCACCGCATCCGATGCGCTGTGGATGGGCGTGCCGGTGTTGACCTTATCCTCGCGCAGCTTTGCCTCCCGGGTGTGCGGCAGTCTGGTCCGTTCGGCCGGCTTGCCCGATCTGGTTTGCACCAGCGCCGACGAATACGTCCGCCGGGCGGTGGAGCTGGCTTACAAGCCGGATCAAATCCGGGCCTATAAAGCCAAGCTGGAGGCCAACCGCGACACCTGCACGCTGTTCGACACCGACAAGCTGACGCGCAGCCTTGAGGCGCTCTATTTCCAGATGTGCGACGACTACTAGCGCGGCGACCTGCCCAAGCCCGATCTCGCCAATCTCGACGCCTATTTCGAAGCGGGCAGCGCGCATGATCACGACGCCGTCGAAATTTCCACCGTCGCCGATTATCACGGCCTCTACCGCCGCCATTTGGCGAACTTGCATTTGACGCGCCCGATCCCGCCCGACCACCGGGTATGGTCCGAGGCCGATATTGCGGCGGCGGAAAACAAGGTTGCGAATCCGGCACCGGTCCCAGCGCCGAGCGTCGAACTGGCGCTTGCCAGTTAGGCGGGAGCGCCGCCTGGTGCCTTGACGAAAGCGCGACGACGGCGCCGCCCCCAACCGGGCGCCGTCAGAGTCGACACGGGCCCATCGCCGCGCCATATTCCCCCCGGTTCGGGACCAACGGATTCGACCGCCATCCCGAACAGGGTGCACCAAACAACTTTGGCAGCAACCCATAAGTCTTTGATATAAAAAGACTAAGCGGGCGTAGTTCAATGGTAGAACGGCAGCTTCCCAAGCTGCATACGTGGGTTCGATTCCCATCGCCCGCTCCACGGCTTAGCTGAAATCACCCGACCGGTTTTACACTGCGTTTTACACTTTTGTTCCAGGGCGTTCTGGGACCCGGCTTCCGCTCGGCACCGCGGCATTGTCACCTCTGCTGTTCACCCGCGTCGTTTGAGAGCCTCAGTCGGGCGACTAAACCGCCGCCGGACCGTTCCAGCAACGCGCGGCGGACCGCATTTTCATACAGATGGCAGAGGCGCGCGCGGCTACGCCGCTTGTTCTTGGATTGCTGCGGGAGAGAGCCACAGATCGCCAAGGCCAGCGTCTAGCTCGGGACTGCCAATGAACAACATATCGGCATCATTCCACGCCAACGGCTCATACCAAATATCCGGTAAGGCGCTGCGGTTGACCCACAGACGCAGCCAACCGGCGGCCGGGAAAAGCTGCAGACCAATGTGCGTATCCCTGCCGAGCGGAAGGTTTGGCAGCGTCACGCGTACGGTTTTTTTCTGCTTGCCCAAGATTTCGATCACCAACTGATAGCTCTGATCAGTCTGGTTCATGTGCGACAGAACCACTCTGAGGTCGCTCTGGCTGCCAAGACCCAACACAAGTGATTTGTCGGTGCCCGGTTTCTGCATGACGGCCAGCGTGAACGCGATGCTGAGACACCAGTCGTCGGCCATAAGTTGCGGAATTTTGTGAACTTGGGTGTCTCCGCCCAGCCAAGGCGTCGAAAGCCGCCAGATCGGATCGCGGCCTTGCCAGGCCGCCGTCAATGGAGCTTTTGCAAACGCATTGATCAGCGGCACCAGCCGCCCTTCCAGTTGGAGATCGGTCCGCTCCACGGCTTGAACGTATCCCCCGCGGCCCTGACGGGGGCGATCCAGAATGCAGCCGAATTCCAGTTGGCTCAGCGCACCGAATCCGTACTTGGCCTGCAACCGTAGCAGTTGTTCATTTGCGTCGAAGTTCTGCTGCTTCATCTCGCCGTATATTGCGGATTGTCCCACCTTGCGGCCGTGACGGACTTGAATGGCATCGAGTATGGCCATTTTATTGGTCGGGCGGCCGAGCAGTTGCGGCCACACGTAGTCGAGCCCGTGCGCATAATTGCCCTCCTCGAAACTCGGCATACAGATTTCCAACGCCCGCCGCGAGAATAACGGCATCATCGCTTCGACGAAATCGACGAAGCGCACCAAGTTCCCCTTGTGGAAAAACGTGATGCGGTGAGACCCTTCCGAATCCTCAGACAGAGCGGGCTGGGCAAGATCGAGTTCATAGCTGCTAAATAGGTCGAACATGCGTTGCACGTCCGACCACGACGTCATGACGTCTTCGTCGCAGAGCCAGACGGACTTGTATGATGACAGCCAAGGGATGTCCCTCCACAGCCGCGCAACGGCAAGAAATTTATAAGCTCCTTGGCGAACGACGAAGTCGGCGTGATCCGCTGGCGGTTCCTCTTTGCCCCAATGGCTGAGCATCAGATCCCAATTGCGATCGACGCCGTTCAGATCTTTTGGCCATTTGGTAAATAGGTCTAGATCGCCGCTACGGATCAAGACCAGATTCTGTCGCCGCTGACCGTCCGGCATTTTGATGGGTGTCCAATCAGTATTACACAGAACTGGCATGTGCGCGCTCTCCCCGCTGCCGCCGCACGGTAGTTTTCCATGGTTAAGACTCTGTTACCGGCCCCAAATGGTGCGGCCCGTAATCGCCCAATGCACCTTACCGCGTAAGCGCGCGCCGCGCCGCCTGTTGCACTGAGTCAATGCCGGATAAGGCTTAGCGCAACGGCAGCCGCATGGTGTTGTTACTCAGGGTGATCTCTTTCTGCGCGGAAACGATTTGAACGACCGCGCCCGCCGGTTGGAACTTGGCCGGCAGCGTCAATGTCACCGTCGCCGTATGGGGCTTTAGGTCCTTCGGTGCGGGCAGCGCCGGTGTAGCGACTTCGGCGGCGACTTTGCCGCGGGCATCAACCACCCGCACGGCGGCCGGGTTGGCGTCCTCGGCCCCTAAGCTGTGCACCGTGACCGACAGGCTATCGCCCGTCCACACGACGTCGTCAGTTCCGATGCCGAGATCGGCCCGGGTGTTGGGCGCATCATCGCTCGGTGTCTTCAAGGTGAATTCGTAGACCGTCGTCGTATGCGGTGCGAACGATATGCCCACCGACACCGTCTTTTCGAACGCGATGGTGCGCGCCTTGGCGCTCGCGGGCACATTGTCCTTGGCGTCGCCGGGGCCTGATTTCACCTCCCATACGCCGGAGTCGACGTTCCAGCCGGTCAGCTTCGCCGTCACCGGCTTGGCGGTGATGTTGTAAGCGATCACCTTGAAATGACTGCGCGTCGCATTGGGCATCAGCAAGGCGACATGCGCCGCCCCCTCCGGATCGGGGAACGACCAGGAGACCGTCGCGCCGGGATAGATGTTACCGCGAACCAGCGCCACACCGCCCAGGCGGGTGCGTTGCAGATATTGGTTGTCGATCTCGACCCGGTCGGTCCACCAATGGCCTTCGGTGCGCGAATACATAGTCTCGTTCTGCTTGGCGAGTTCTTCGCCGTACAGCGCCTCGATGAATTTCTTGTCGCCGGTCATTTCCCAGGCATAGAAACGCTCGAGATTACCGCCTTTGCCGCCCCCGGCCCGGCGCACCGCGGCCGCGCCCCAACTGTCCTGTTTGCCGAGCACGTTCACCAGGTCTTCGTTCAAATTCGT
>JAATGK010000331.1 GCA_015654715.1 Alphaproteobacteria bacterium | reverse complement strand
GGTCGGACAACCCTATCAGGTCGGCGGCACTTAGTATTATCCGCGCGAGCAGCCCGATTACGACGAAACCGGCATTGCTTCGTGGTATGGGCCCGGTTTCTACGGCAACCCCACCGGCGACGGCGAGTTGTTCACCTCCAAGGACCTGACGGCGGCGCATAAAACCCTACCGCTGCCGGTCAATGTCCGCGTCACCAATCTCGATAACGGACAGTCGCTGGTCGTGCGGGTCAACGATCGCGGACCGTTCGCCCAAGGGCGCGTCATCGATGTGTCGGAGCAGGCGGCGCGCCTGCTCGGCTTCTACGAAAAGGGAACCGCGCGGGTGCGGGTGCAGTACGTCGCGCGCGCCGATCTGCCGACCGGCCAGCCGCAGCCCTTCGGCGCCGGCACACCCGTAGAAGTCCAGAATGCCGTGCCGAAGGTCACCACCGGCACGGTCGAGACCGGATCTCTGCCCGAAATCCCCGGCACGCGCGAAGCTGCACAAAAGCCGGTGCGCCAATTGCCCAAGCCAGCCCAAACCGCAACGATCGGATCCGCCGACGCTGGCGCTCTGCCGACCGGGCAGGTGGTACGCGTGCCGGTGCCGGCGGTGACGCATCTGTTCATCCAGCTCGGTGCGTTCTCGAATTACAGCAATGCGGCACGGCTGGCGGCGCGGATGGGGCCCGATGTGAACATTTCCGCCATTCAACGGAACGGACAAACACTCTATAGAGTGCGTTCGGGTCCGTATCCGGCGACCGAAGATGCCGATGCCGCGCTGTCGAGACTTTTGGGTCTCGGTGCTGCCGACGCACACATCATCGTCGAGCCATAGGCCACTTTGCCAGTTTTGTTTTGTCGCGTTTTCAGGCGGAAAATCGGTTTCCACTATTCCTGAAAACGCTCCGGGAGGTTCCGTCATGCCGCGTTTGCGTATCCTGTTTGCCGTACTTGCCGTTCTTGGTTTTGTCGCTGCACCGGCCAGCGCCGTGATGGGTACCAGCGCCGAGCATGCGCTTCTGATGGATGGCGAAACCGGGCAAGTGCTGTGGGCCAAGGATGGCTTTGCGCCGATGGCGCCGGCGTCGATGTCGAAATTGATGACACTGGACGTTTTGTTCCAGCGGCTGAAGGACGGCCGCGTCAAGCTGAGCGACAAGTTTGCTGTTTCCGAAAAGGCCTGGCGTACCGGCGGCTCGAAGGGCTTCGTGCGGGTCGGCGACCAACTCACCGTCGAAGACCTCATCAACCGCATCATCGTCGTATCGGGCAATGACGCTTGTGTCGTGGTTGCCGAAGCGCTGGGCGGCTCGGAGGAGGGCTTCGTCGATCTGATGAACCGGCGGGCCAAGGAAATCGGCCTCAACGGTTCGCATTTTGTCAATCCGGACGGATTGCCCGAACCGGCGGGCCAGACGATGACGGCCTACGACCTCGCCAAGCTGGCGCGGCACCTGATCACGACCTATCCGCAGTACTATCATTTCTTCAGCGTCCGCACGTACACGACCGTCGACCACGACGCGAAGGGCCGCGAAAAGAAGATCGCGCAACCTAACCGCAACATGGTGCTCGACAAATTCCCGGGCGCCGACGGGTTGAAGACGGGCCACACCGATCTGGCCGGTTACGGTGTTACCGCTTCGGCAGTGCAGGGCGGCCATCGCCTGATCCTGGTGCTCAACGGCCTGCGTTATCCCGATCTCGACAAAGCGCCGCCGGCCAAACAGGATTGGTTCGCCGAAATGCGCCGCGGTGACGAAGCTGCGCGCGTGCTCGGCATGGCGTTCCGCGAATTCCGTTCCTATCAATTGTTCAAGGCAAACGAGATCGCCGGCAGCGTGCCGGTGTGGGGCGGCTCGCAAAGGACCGTGCCGGTGACAACGGGCAAGCCGCTCGCCGTGACATTACAGGTCGATAGCCGCGCGAAGATGGTGGTGACGATCAAATCGCTATCGCCCGCGACCGCGCCGATCAAGGCCGGCCAACAAGTCGGCACGCTGACGGTTGCGGCGCCGGACTTTCCGACCCTGACGGTGCCGCTCTATGCGGCGCAGGACGTCAATCGCGAAAACATCTTCGTACGCATGGCGACCGGCAGCAAAGCGCTGTTCGGGGGCAAGAAGTAATGGCCAAAGTTGGCCGCTTCATCACCTTCGAAGGCGGCGAGGGCACCGGCAAGTCGACGCAAGCAAAACGTTTGGCGGCGGCACTGGAAGCTCGCAAAATTGCCGTCGTCGTCACGCGCGAGCCGGGTGGTTCGCCAGGGGCGGAGGAAATCCGCAAGATGCTGGTCGAGGGCGATCCGGCGCGGTGGAGTCCGCTGACCGAAGCGCTGCTGTTCTATGCCGCGCGCGCCGACCATACCGAACGCACCATCAAGCCGGCGCTCGGCCAAGGCAAATGGGTGATCAGCGACCGCTATTCGGATTCGAGCTATGCCTATCAAGGCGGCGGCCGGGGTCTCGCGCGCGAAACGGTGCGGCGCATCGAGGCGATCGCCATCGACGATTTCAAGCCGGAGCTGACGCTGATCCTCGATCTGCCGGTCGACGCCGGGCTGAAACGGTCGATCGCCCGCGCCAATAGCGAGACGCGGTTCGAGGAAATGGACATCGCGTTCCACGAGCGCATGCGCAAATCCTTTCTCGACATCGCGCGGCGGTACCCCAATCGCTGCGCCGTCATTGATGCCGGCCAGGACATCGATGCCGTGGCGGACGTGGTTTGGCACACCGTCAAAACGCGGTTCCGGTTAAAGTAAGCCATGGCCAAGAAGACTCGCGTCATTGAAACTGCCGAACTCGACCGCGTCGAAGGTGCGCCGCACCCGCGCGAAACGTCCCGGCTGCTCGGACAGGACGCGGCCCTCGACATCGTTTCGCGCGCGCTCCGCGGCCACCGGCCGCCGCAAGCCT
>JAATGK010000434.1 GCA_015654715.1 Alphaproteobacteria bacterium | reverse complement strand
TGCTTGACCGCAACGATGCCCACCAGCACGGTCGAAAGCCCCATCACGCCGGTCACCGCGATGCCGTAAGCCGCCGCCAGATCGTCCGAGGTGCGGAAGATCAACACCACCAGCACCACGCCGACGCACAAATAGGCGTTCATGCGCGGCACATAGATCTGGCCGGATGCCTGTGCCGACGTATGGCGGATTTCCATGCGCGGCAATTGCCCAAGCTGCACCGCTTGGCGGGTGATCGAATAGACGCCGGTGATGACCGCCTGACTGGCGATGATCGTTGCCACCGTCGCCAGCACGACCATGGGATAATGGGCCCAGTGCGGCGCGATCGAGAAGAAAGCGAAGGCGGCATTGGCGGGATGGCGCAGCACTGAGGCGCCTTGGCCGAAATAGTTTGCGATCAGCGCCGGAAACACGAAGCCGATCCAGGCCAGCCGGATCGGTCCTTTGCCGAAGTGGCCCATGTCGGCGTAGAGCGCTTCGCAGCCCGTTACCGCCAGAACTACCGAACCAAGTGCCACGAACGCGGTCCACGGCTCTTCGATGAACAACTCCAGGCCGTAAGCCGGATTGATCGCCAAGAGAATCTGCGGCGTCTCGACGACGGAGACGACGCCCAAAATCGCCAGCACGAGGAACCACACCACCATGATCGGCCCGAACAGCTTGCCGACCATGTCGGTGCCGCGTGACTGGAATAGGAACAGGCCGACCAGAATGACAAGCGATAAGGGCAGCACGAGATGCGCCAGCGCCTTGTTCTCGACCGTCAGGCCTTCCACCGCCGACAGCACCGAGATCGCCGGCGTCAGGATGCCGTCGCCGAGAAACAGCGCCAGCCCGAAGATCGCCGCGGTGCCGATGGCGATTTTGGCGGTGCGCGACAGGCGGCGCACGCGATGGGCCAGCGAGGCCAGCGCCAGAATGCCGCCTTCGCCGTCGTTGTCGGCGCGCATGATCAGGACGACGTATTTCAGCGTCACCACCACGATCAGCGCCCAGATGATCAGGCTGGTCACGCCCATGATCGCGGTCTGGATCGCCACGTTATGACTGGCGGCCAGTGCCGATTGCTTGAAGGCATAAAGCGGGCTGGTGCCGATATCGCCGTAGACCACGCCGAGCGCCCCGAGCGTCAACGCGGTGTTGCGCTTCCAATGGCTCGGGATTTTGGCGGCCGGTAAGGAAGCCGCGATGGTGGTGCTCACGTTAATGAACGCACGACACGTACTCGCTCCCGAAGGCTTCCGGTCTGAAAACGTCCAGAATGCCGGAAAGGGCGCGGAACATAGCTGCGTCCGCTTGGCCCGCAAGTGGTGGATACCCGCAAACGCTCTTTATGACGCGGCTATATATGGATCGGACATGCGATTTCATGAAATCTGGTGTTCATATATATCGAATTATCATGAACGGCCCAGTAAAAATATATGGATTTTATATTTTCCGGGTGGACGGGACGCATGTTACGAAAGGTATAAGTGAGGAACTACCGCCCCTACCGGACGTTCGCCCCGCACGCCATGGACATCATCGCCGTTCGCCATCTGACGCGGTATCGCTATGCCCGCCCCGTAGGGTTTGGCGAGCATCGCATGATGCTTCGCCCGCGCGAGAGCTTCGATCAGCACGTCTTGGAGTATTCGTTGACGATCCGGCCTGAGCCGGTCGACATCCGCTATATCCATGATGTGTTCGGAAATACGATCGGATTGGCGCGATTTTCCGCTCCGGCCGACGAGCTTTTGTTCGAGAGCTTCGTGCGCCTGGAGCATACGCCCGAGCGTTCGCTCGACGATCCTTCGGCGCCGGATCTCGCGCGCAACACCTATCCGTTTGCCTATAGTGCGGCCGATCTGCCGGACCTCTATTCCTCCTTGTTGCGAGAGACCGGGCCGGAAGGCGAGTTGCTGACGATTTGGGCGCGCCGCTTTCTCGAGGATCTGCCCAAAGTTGATGCCCCGCACGTGCTGGCGGCGATGGCCCATACCATCCACGACGAATTCGAGTATGTCGGCCGCGCCTGGGGACCGGCGCAACGCCCCGCGTTAACGCTACGTCTCGGCCGCGGCACTTGCCGCGATTTTGCCGTCCTGATGATGGAGGCCGTGCGCACGCTGGGGCTCGCGGCGCGCTACTGCTCCGGTTACCTCTACGTGCCGGCCCGCGAAATCCCCGGCGGAACGCGCCAGGGCGGCGGGAACACGCACGCCTGGGTCCGCGTTTTCCTTCCGCAAGGCGGTTGGGCCGAATACGATCCGACCAATGGCCTTGTCGGCAACCGCGATCTCATTCGTGTTTCAGTTGTGCGTGATCCGGCCCAGGCGTCTACTTTGTCAGGCACCTTCGAAGGCAAACCGGAGGACTATTTGGGTATGGACGTAGAGGTTGACGTGGTCGTGGAACGGCCTGGGCGCACCAGACTGGAGGCCCGCCTGTGATTATTCGCGCCGGCTATTCGATTGCTTTCGATTGCCTCGCGCCGACCCCGCTGCTGTTGTTGTTGAATGTTCGTCCCGAGCGCCGCACCGACCTTGTTACGCCGGAAGTCCTGACGGTCGCGCCGGACACGCCTTATCGCTCCTCTCAAGACCGTTTCGGGAATATCTGCACCCGCTTGTTGGCACCGGCGGGGATCGTGTAGTTGACCAACAATTTTGCGATTCATGACAGCGGCGAGGCGGAGGTATTGCCGCTCGGTGCCCACCAGCATCCGGTCGAGGATCTGCCCGACGAGGTCTTGATGTTCCTGATGGGCAGCCGCTATTGCGATACCCAGCGGCTTGTCGACATCGCCTGGGACATCTTCGGCACTGTGGCCTCCGGCTGGCCGCGGGTGGAAGCCATCCTCAACTTCACCCACGATCGTATCGCCTTCGGCTATGACCATGCGCGCGACGACCGCACGGCGTTCGAGGCCTATGAGGAGCGCGTCGGGGTGTGTCGTGACTTCGCCCATTTGGCGGTTACGCTTTGCCGTTGCATGAATATCCCGGCGCGCTATTGCACCGGTTACCTCGGTGATATCGGTGTCCCGCCCGACCCGGCGCCGATGGACTTTTCCGCCTGGTTCGAGGTTTTTCTCGACGGCGCCTGGCACACGCTCGATGCCCGTCACAACCAGCCCCGCATCGGACGCATTCTGATGGCGCGCGGCCTTGATGCGACTGACACCGCCATCAGCGTCGCGTTCGGCAAGGCTAAGCTGGTCGAGTTCGTCGTGGTGACGGAAGAAGACAGCGCTGCCGTGTGACGCGCGCCTAAGCCTGGCGCCACAGTTCTTGCAGCCCGGTTTCCACGCTTCGCGCCTCGGTCAGACGGCATAGCCGTGCTTTCGCCGCCCGCCGCTCACTGACGTCTTGCGGCCAGGGCGCCTGTTCGATGTACCAGGCGAGGTGCTTGCGAAAAATTTTGACGCCGTTGGTCTCGCCGTAGAATGCGATGCTGTCGGCGAGATGGGCGAGCGCGATACGGAGCCGCTCTGCCAACGCTGGCTCGCCTGCGGCCATACCCGTCCGCAAATAATGATCGATGCCGGCGGCGATCCACGGCCGTCCGCAAGCGCCACGTCCGATCATCACCGCATCGGCGCCGGATTGCTTCAGGGCCTCCTCTGCCGAGGCGGCATCGACGATGTCGCCGTTGACGATCACCGGCAAGTTCACCGCCGCTTTCACGGCTTTCACGGCGTGCCAGTCGCAAGTGCCTTTGTAGAACTGGTTGCGGGTGCGCGCGTGCACCGTGATTGCTTTGATGCCGGCTTGTTCGGCGCGCAGTGCCAGCTCCGGCGCGTTGCGGCTGGTCTCGTCCCAGCCGAGCCGCATTTTCAGCGTCACCGGCCTGGATGTGCCGCTCACCGCGGCGTCGATCAGCCGTTCGGCGTGATCGAGGTTGCGCATCAGCGCCGCGCCGCACAACACGCCGGTCACCTCGCGCGACGGGCAGCCCATGTTGAGATCGATGATGTCGGCCCCGGCCTCTTCGGCCATTTGGGCGCCCAGCCCGATCCAGCGCGCCTCACGCCCGACCAGTTGCACGACGTTGAGGTCCTTGCCATCGAGCGCTGCCCGCCGCACCACATCTGGCCGCCCGCTCGCCAACGCATCGGCCGCCACCATTTCGGTCACGGTATAGCGAGCACCGGCGCGGGCTGCGGCGCGGCGGAAGGGCAGGTCCGAGACCCCGCTCATCGGCGCGATCAAAGCGCGCGTACCGATGGCGACATCGCCGATATGGAACTCTTCGTACATTACCGATGGTGTGGCAGAGCGAGACGCGCGGCACAAGCGGGCCTGATCCCTCAGGACCCGAAGGGGTAATGCGCAGCCTCAGGGTTCGCCGTGCGCGGCGATGGCATCGATGAAGATCTGGCCGAAATCGCGCAACTTCGAGGTGCCGACGCCGCTGATTTCGGCAAAGGCCGCGAGATCGCGCGGCGCTTTGCGGGCCATTTCCTGCAGCGTCCTGTCGGAAAAGATCAGATAGGCCGCAACGCGGCGACGCGCG
>JAATGK010000295.1 GCA_015654715.1 Alphaproteobacteria bacterium | reverse complement strand
CGGGTGACCCTGCCCAATATCAAATGGGGTCTGCTCTACGGCGTTCTTTTGTGCAATGCGCGCGCGATGGGCGAATTCGGCGCCGTGTCGGTGGTGTCAGGACATATCCGCGGCCTCACCAACACCATGCCGCTGCACGTCGAAGTGCTCTACAACGACTATCAATTCGTCGGTGCGTTTGCAGTCGCTTCGCTCTTGGCGCTGTTGGCGCTCGTGACCCTGGTTCTCAAATCCCTGCTGGAATGGCATTTCGCGGACGAGATCGCCGCAACCCACCGGCATTAGCGGAGCCTGTTTTTATGAGTTTGGTTGTTGATTCCATCGTCAAACGGTTTGAACGCTTTCCAGCCCTGAATGGGGTCAGCTTGACGGCTCCGCAAGGCGCCTTCCTGGCGCTGCTCGGCCCTTCCGGTTCGGGCAAGACGACGCTGCTGCGCATCCTTGGCGGCCTGGAATTTCCCGATTCCGGCAGTGTGCGGTTCGCCGATCTCAACTGGCTCAACGTGCCCGCCCGCGACCGCCGCGCCGGCTTTGTGTTCCAGCAATATGCGCTGTTCAAACACATGACGGTGGAGAAGAACATCGCCTTCGGCCTGACCGTACGTTCGCGCAAAGAGCGGCCAGCCAAGCAGGAAATCGCCCGCCGCGTGGAAGAGCTGCTGGCGCTGGTGCAATTGGAAGGCTACGGCAAGCGCTATCCGAGCCAGCTTTCTGGCGGCCAGAAACAACGCGTGGCGCTGGCCCGCGCTCTCGCCATCGAGCCGCGCATGCTGCTGCTCGACGAGCCCTTCGGCGCCCTCGACGCCAAGGTGCGCAAAGAATTGCGCGGCTGGCTGCGCGGCATTCACGAACGCACCGGCATCACCACCGTGTTCGTCACACACGACCAGGACGAAGCCTTTGCGGTCGCCGATCTGGTGGCGGTGATGAATGCCGGACGGATCGAGCAATATGGCACGCCGCAAGACGTGCGCCGCGCCCCCAAAACGCCATTCGTAGCCGACTTCTTGGAAATTGGCACCGGGATTTAGGTCCTTCGAGACACGCGCTTCGCGCGTTCGTCAGGATGAGGAACCTTGCGCGGCCGCAGCCGGCGACTTGTCGTCCTGGTTGCCGCGCGAGATGCCCAAATGGGCGTGGACGCGTTCCAGGCTTTTCAGCATTTGCTCGGCGTCCGTGTCGGTAAGGACCATGCCGCCACCGGGACAGACCAAACGCATCGCCCGAAGATGCACCGCCACCGGTGCGGTCTGTTCGATGTCCTTGTCGATCATCCCCATGGCGAGGTCGCAGAAGCGCTTCACCACGTCGTCGAGCAGACCGAAACCGAAAGTTCCCGATAGCGTCAGAATCTGGCCGGCACGGCGTAACATGGCTTCGAGTTCGTCTTTCGAGATGGTCGTGCGACCGGTCGCGTTCAACATGGTCTCGAGCGCGGCGATCTCGCGCGGAATGGCTTTGATAAATACGCTGCGCAGCGTCTCGACGTTCTGGCCGGCGGCGGCAACGGCTTCGTCGCGCGCCATCCCGCCCGACGCATGCAGCAACATCCCGAGGCGGTTCTTCACCGGAATGATTTTGACTGAGGAACCCATCAGATAACGGCCTCGTCGGAAATTGCAGGAGCATCATCGGAAGAAACATTGGCAACGGGAATGCCATCGGGATGATCGGAAATCCGGCGGCAGAAACCCGGCGCCGGGTCACCGAAGCGAAAGCGGCGGCACGGCCCGGCATATCCATCCGCATCGATGAAAGGACGATCGGTCTTGGCCGACCAGGTGATATGGTCGAACAGTACCGTCGGCGAAACCGGCTTGCGTACCACGCTGTTGACGCCCAAATCTCGGGCCACCGCCACCTGCGCGTAATACGCGTAACCGGTCAACACGACGATTGGAATGTAACGCAGCTCGTTCTTGGGGTTGTGCCGAATCCAGACGACAAGGTCGGACAGTGGGCCGTCCGCCAGCGTGGATTCGGTGATCAGAAGGTCGAATGTGCCGGTCGAGAGAAGTGCCTTTGCCTCCTCGACGGTGCCGACCGCCTGCTGGCGCCCGACGCCGAAACCCCGCAGGATCTGGCCGATAATACCCGTGGAATAGCGATCGCCGTCGACGACGAGTGCCACTATATGGGAAAAATTCTGCTTCTCTTCCACACCTGACCCGGGATCATCACAGCCAAGGAGAGTGGGCGAATTTGCTTAAGCCTTGGTTGCGCCTACCCCGCAAGAGGCACCAAAGCGACAGCGTTTTCCCGTAAGTGCTAAATTGGGACGGCATCCGACGGCGGCGCGTCGTTGATGTGGCTGACGACGCCGTAATGGGTATGGATGAGCGACAACTCCTCCAGGATTTCCGCGTTCTGCTCGTCGCTCAACTCGGTTTTGAACACCAGACGCATGGCACGCAAATGCACATTGAGCGGCGCCGTGGTGGTGATCCCCTTTTCCAGCATGCCGACGCAGAGATCGCAGAACCGCTTCACGACCGCATCAAGCGTCTCCGAGCCGAAGGTGCCCGACAACGTAAGGAGCGGATCGACCTGATCGATGATTTCCGCCAACTGGCGCGCGGTAATCTGCTCGCCCACCGCACTCACCATCTCCTCAAGCCGGGTGATCTCGACCGGAACCGCCTTTTCGCATTCCTCGCGCAACTCCTCGATGAGCTGCTGCGCTTCGTGCACGGCCTCCTCGCGACTGACCCCACCCGGTTTGGAGAGCATCTCTCCCAGGAGGTTCTTGACGCGGATAATCTTGCATCCCGTCATTCGATTTCCACCTTCGTCGGTTTAAGCAAAGAGTCGATGTCTTCCTGCGACATGTTGGGTTCGATTGCCGCGCCGAGTTCGGTTGTCAGATCTGTTTTGCGGCGCCCGACGCCATCCGGCGGCCCGGTATTCTTGAAGCGGCGATCAGGGCCCATGTAGGTGTCTGTCTCGATGAACGGGCGGTCGGTGCGGGCGGACCAAGCGACATGATCGAACAGCACATTCGGCGACACCGGCTTGCGCACGACAATATTGGCGCCGGCATCGCGCAACACGACGACATTGGAAAACTGCGTATAGCCGGTCAGAACGACGATCGGGATGTACTTGATGGTCAGTGACGGCTGGCGGCGAATCCATTTGATGAGATCGCCGGCATGCATGTCGGGCAGCAGGGCATCGCAAATCACAAGATCAAAGTGACCGTTCGGCAGGCGCTTCTTGGCCTCTTCGCCGGAATCGATGATAGAATGCTTGTTGAGGCCGAACCCGCGCAGAATCTGGCCGAGGATCGACGTCGAGTATTGGTCGGCGTCGATGATCAGACATTCGATCTGCGTGAAATTCAGTTTTTCTACCACGTGCGCCTTGCGCCAGCCTTAGATTCTTTGTTTGTCGCGCTTTCGGACGGAAAACCGGAATCCGCTTTTCCTGAAAGCGCTTTAAAATAGATAGTCTTCCGCTGAATCGTCCAGATGCGGTTCGCCGTCATTGCCGTTCACCACCGCCGTCAGTCGCTTGCGGACGCCGAAGAACGGCACGTGATTGAGCAGCTCGTCCAAATCGGCTTCGTTGATGTGCTCCTTGTGCAAGCACTCCGATAACTTGTCGATCAACCCGGCATGCGCGTCGAGGCTCTGCGCGAACAAATCGAACTGCTGCAACAACATGATCGACCCGTGCGTCGCCGAAACGCTTTCGTGTCCTGACAGGCTTTCGCCGAACTTGGCGGTATCCGACGCCAGATCGCGCAATTCCCCGGCAACCGCCTTCATCAATCGCATGGCGGCGGGGATCGTCTCCGGCGCATCGATCATCAGAAGAACTCCACGTCATCCGCCGCGGCGGTCGTCTTGACCTTCTTATGCAAGGCTGTGAGTTCTTCCTCGACCAGCTTCTGACCGGCGCCCTTGACCAGAGCCTGACGCGCACGGCCGGAGAACGGCATGTACTGAATGCGTCGCGCCATATCGCCGCCGACATCGCCGCCGACGATCGGGATTCCTTCATCGCTCAGAAACTGACGGGCAAAGGCGTAATTGCGCGACCCGACATCGGTAAGCGCTGACACCACATTGCCGCCGCCGAACAGCTTACCTTCGAGACGCCGGCGATCGCCGCCGTGCTTCAGGATGTCGTTGATCAGAAGTTCCATCGCATTGACGCCGTAGCAGCGGGCATCGCGGTCGCCCGACGTCGAGTCGGGAAGCAGGAAGTGATTCATGCCACCGACGCCGTTCACCGGATCGCGGATACAGGTGGCGATGCACGAACCGAGAATTGTCGTCAGTACCTCTTCGGGACTTTGCGTTACGTAGGTATCGCCAAGCGTCAATTGGACGTGCAAAAAGCCGTCCCGCGGGTTGCGGAACTTCCGCAACGTGCGCTGGTCGTGAATAGACGGCTTTTTGAGGCTTAAGCTCACGATAGCGCACCGAAGATCTGTTCGAGTTTTTGCTTCAGAACGGCAACGGTAAACGGCTTCACCAGATAGTTGTTGGCTCCGAATTGCGCCGCTCGCTTGACCAGGTCGGCATCAGCACGACCGGTAAGCAGGATGAAGCCGATCGATTTGATCTGGGGATCGGCACGGATCGAGCGCAGAAATTCGAGACCGTCCATTTCCGGCATATTGAAATCGGAGAAGACGATATGGGCCGGCTGCGCCTTCAGCGACGCGAGCGCCTCCGTCGCCTTCGGGAACTCGCGGATGTCCGTGAGTCCTATTTGCTGCAGGCAGGAGCGGACCAGCGTCCTCATCGTAAGCTGGTCATCAACTACGATTGCCCTGATTTTAAATGCTTGTGGCATGACGACCTGCTTTCTGGGTACGCAATTCGCAGACGTTGAGCACCTCTTGCCCAATCTGATGCAACGCGAATTGACGTTCAACTGCTCCGATTTCTTGGGCGACGCGCGGCATTCCGTAAACGACGGACGATGCCTCGTCTTGACCGATGGTCGCTGCGCCGTTCTTGCGCATGGCAAGAAGGCCCGAAGCGCCGTCACGGCCCATTCCGGTAAGAATGACCCCAATGGCATTGTGGCGCGCCGTGGCGGCGACCGAATTGAACAGAACGTCAACCGACGGTCGGTGCCCGTTCACGGCCGCCGTCGCGGAAAGGCGGCACCGCAGAACTCCGACGCCATGGACCTCGAGATGCGCCTCACCGCCCGGTGCGAGGTAAATCTGGCCCGGCGCCAAAATAGCCCCGTCGCGCGCTTCCGTCACGGACGGCTGGCACAAACGGTTCAAGCGATCGGCGAAACTGGTGGTGAAGTGCGGCGGCATGTGTTGGGTGATCACGGTCGCCGGACAATTCTTCGGGAAGTGCGACAACACTTCGATCAACGCTTCGACGCCGCCGGTCGACGACCCGATCGCAACCACCGTGTTGCCGGGATTGAAATCCGGCTTGACCGAGATAACCGGCGCCTCGCGACGAACATAGGCGCGGACCCGCGCCGAGGCAGCGGTGCGGACCTTCTCGCACAACTCGCGCGCACATTCTTCGAGATGCGCACCGATGTTGTCGGTAGGCTTGGCAAAACAGTCCACCGCGCCGATTTCCAGCGCCGACAAAGTGACCTCTGTACCTCTTTGGGTCAGCGTCGACACCATCACCACCGGCATCGGGCGAAGCCGCATGATTTTCTCGAGAAATTCGAGCCCATTCATGTTCGGCATTTCGACGTCGAGGGTAAGAACGTCGGGCGTGAGGTCTTTGATCATCTGGCGTGCGGTTGCCGCATCGGGCGCCCCGCCGACCACTTCGATGCTCTCGTCACGCGACAACACGGCCGTCAAAAGGCGCCGGATGGTCGCGGAGTCATCGACTATGAGGACACGAATGCGCTTCATCACCGGGCTCCCTGTCGGCGATAAATCGTCTGCCCGACAAGATCGTATGGATGGACCCCGACCGTGATGCGTTCGGAATGACCGATACACAATGTTCCGCCCGGACTGAGGAGGCCGGCAAACCGGCCCCAAACTGTGTTCTGTGTTTCGTCGTCGAAGTAGATCATCACATTGCGACAAAAAATAATGTCGAACTTTCCCCGCATTGGCCATTCGCGCAAGAGATTCAGCTCGCGGAAGCGAACCAGTTCGCGCAACTCCTCGCCGACTTCGAGATCGGAACCGCCCGAACCCTGCACGGCACGAAACCACTTGCGGCGCAGTTCCGG
>JAATGK010000217.1 GCA_015654715.1 Alphaproteobacteria bacterium | reverse complement strand
GCGCCTGGTCGGCGTAACGGTATCCCACTTCCCGGCGGAGGAGGACGACACACCCGACCAACTCGACTTCGGCTTCGGGTAAGCGTGCGCGACGGCAAGCGTGAAAGCCCCTTGGATGTTAGCGGTAACAACAACTGTGAACATCTCGACAGCGCTTTCCCTACGGGGCGATACTTTCCGCCACGGCCGCCACCAAGAGCAGCCAAATGAACCACGGGGGGAAAAAATGAAAAAGTGGATGCTTGCGCTCGCCAGCGGCGCGCTGATGACGCTATCGGCCCAGGCGGCGGATACCGCCAAAAGCGACGACATGCTCAGTCATCTGATGTTCGGCGCCAGTGGCGATTCCTGGAGCGTGATGAATGCCAAACCCCAGGTGTTCGACGATGCCGGCGTACAGGCCGGCAAAGCGACACGCGTCGCCGCCCACAAGAGCGCCAATCCGTGGGATGTCCAGGCCCAGATATTCTTCCCCAAACCGGTCCAGAAGGGTGATGTCATTCTGGTTGTCTTCTATGCCCGCGTCGAAACCCCGCCTGCCGGATCGACGACCGCCATTATCCCAACCGCGGGCATTGCCCTCAACAAGCCTCCCTACACCTTCTTCGCCAGCGAACCGGCCAGCCCCACCAGCAAGTGGGCGGTCTATTACGCCTCGGGTGTCGCCGATGACGATCATGCCAAGGGATCAATCAACTTCGGCGTCCATCTCGCCGCCGCTGACCAAGTGGTCGATCTCGGGCCAGTGTTCGTCTTCAACTTCGGACCCGACTACGATCGTTCCAAGCTGCCACACAACAAACTCGCAGCGGCCGCACCACCGCCCGCTTCCGCGCAAGCACCGGAAAGCGTCTATGCCGCCGACCTCGCCAAAATCCGCGCCAAGCTGCCGGTCAAGGCTACGCTGATCAACGATCCAGGGCTGGTCTACACCTACGGCCCCGACATCTCCGGCGAGTCCCTTACCGCCGCCGAAGTAACCGCCGGCAAGGCCACTCGTACGGTGACGGCAAAAGCCGCTGCCCATCCTTACGACGATGGCATCTCGTCGCCGGTCAACGGCGCCATCAAGAAGGGCGATGTCATCTTCACCGCCGTACAGGTTCGCATCGCCGTTCCGACGGCTGGCACCGCAACCGGTCTGATCCCGGAATTCGGCGTGCATTTGGCGGCGGCGCCCTACACCTCGGTCGCCACCGCATCGGCAACGGCACCGAACAACCAATGGACGTGGCTTTATGCCAGCGGCATTGCCACCGCCGATTACGCCGCCGGGACGACCGGCGTTCTGATGCAGCTTGGCGCCGGCGCCCAAACGGTCGATATTGGACCGGTGATCGTCTTGGACCTCGGGCCGGGGATCGATCCCGAAACGCTGCCGAACAATTTCGGCAAGCCGCACTAGGCGTCTCAGCCTGTTAAAGGTGCTGGCCGATTTCGCCGCCACCAAGGCGCGCGAGTGCAAGGCGTGTCATTCTTATGCCAGCCTGGTCGCGAGCGAACAGACCGAGCAGGCGCGGCGCGATCATACCAGTGCCATGAAGGGCGACGACAATTGCCTCTCTTGCGATCAGGGCGTAACCCATGCGCGGCAGGACAAACCGGCGAGTTATGATTTTCCGTAAGGAGCTGTTCATGCGCGCGTTGCCTTTGCTGTTCCTCGCCAGTTTTTCGGCCGCAGCAGCCGCGCCCAATTGGGCGAGCGTGCCATCGAAACCGATCACCCTGTTTATGCCGGGTCAGACATCGCTCGAATGGCTGATGACTCCGGGCGAGCACAAAGGTGCCGACCGCTTCCGCGCCGGAGCCGCCTGTCTGTCGTGCCATACCGGGCAGGAACGCGTGATGGGCGATGTTGCGCGCAAGAAATACGATCGCGCCCCGCTCGGCGTTCAACCGGTCACACTGCCCGTCACCGTGCAGTTCGCCCGCGATGCCGACACGCTTTATGTGCGCGTGACATTCGCCGATACGCCTGATGCCAAACAGGACCCGGCAGCAGCCAAGGTGGCGATGATGCTCGACGGCGGCGGCACGCCGGAAGCGGCGCGCGCGGGCTGCTGGGCGATGTGTCACGATGATTCCGCCGCCATGCCGAGCGGCAAAACTCCGCGCACCATGTATCTCGGCAAAACGCGGGCTTTGATGACGCGTCAGGGCGGCGGCGACACCCTGAAACCGGCGGGCGAATTGGCGCGGCTGAAGGCGTCGGGCTATGGCATCGAATATTGGCAAGTGGCGCTGACTCCGGCGCCGGTCGCCGCAAACGGTGTCGTGTTCGATAAACGCACGCCCGCCAAAACCGTGGTGGCTGCCACCGCCAGCCGCGCCGGCAATCAGTGGACGGAGGTGCTGTCGCGCAAGTTGACCACGGGCCAAGTCGCGCTGGTGCCGGGCAAAAAATACGCGGTGGCGTTCGCCATCAATGCGGGGCATTCCGCCGGACGCTATCATTACGTCTCGTTCGAACGCTCGCTGATCTTGGGCGGCGGCGCGGCCGATTTCGTCGCGAAGTAATTCCGGCTCGTGCTAAGGTTGCGGCACGGATGCGAGGACTTCCATGCACTACACGTTGAATGTCAATGGCCAGGATCACAGCGTCGATGTTGACGAAGACACCCCGCTGCTCTGGGTACTGCGCGACGCGATGAACCTGAAAGGCACGCGCTACGGCTGCGGCGCCGGGCTGTGCGGCGCGTGCACGGTGCATATCGATGGCCAGCCGGTGCAATCCTGCCAAATGCCGGTCTCGAGTCTGGGCACTTCCAAGATCGTCACCATCGAAGCGATCGGCGATACCCCAATCGGCAAACGCGTGACAGAGGCCTGGCTGAAAATCGACGTGATGCAATGCGGCTATTGCCAAGGCGGACAGATCATGGCTGCGGCCGCGCTGCTGGCGCAAAACCCCAAACCCAGCGACGGCGACATCGTCACCGCGATGGAGGGTCACCTCTGCCGCTGTGGTACCTATCTGCGTATCAAACAGGCGATCAAACTCGCCGCCGAGGGAGGTTGAAATGCTGCCTTCCCAACTGAAAAAGCGAATGGCGGGGCTTAAGCCTTCGCGGCGCGCGTTCCTGTTGGTAAGCGCAGCAGCGGGCGGCGCCTTGGTGGTCGGCTATTACACCCTGGGACGCGGCAAGGCGCGCAAAGACGGTGCGCTCAACGCCTTCGTGACGATTGCCCCCGATAATGCCGTGACGCTGGTCGCCAAGAATCCGGAGATCGGCCAAGGCGTCAAAACCATGCTTCCGATGCTGATTGCTGAGGAACTCGATGTCGATTGGCGGCAGGTGAACATCGAGCAGGCCGATTTCGATCCCGAGAACTTCGAGAACCAATACGCCGGCGGCAGCATGGCGACGGTCGAAAACTATACGCCCTTGCGCCAGATCGGCGCGGCGACGCGCTTTGTGCTGGTGCAAGCGGCGGCGCAGCAATGGGGCGTTCCGGCAAGCGAATGCACAACAGAGGCGGGCGTCGTGCACCATGCCGCGGGGAAATCAACCCTCTATGGCGCGCTCGTCAAAGCGGCGGCGAAGCTGAAGGCGCCGGACCTGAAAGCGGTGAAACTGAAGGACCCCAAGAACTATCGCATCATCGGCAAGCCGATCGTCGGCATCGATAGCGCGAAACTGGTGCGCGGCGCGCCGCTGTTCGGCATCGACGTGGAGGTGCCCGGGATGCTGTACGCGGTGTTCCACAAATGCCCGGTGTTCGGCGGTTCGGTGAAAAGCGCCAACCTCGACGAGATCAAGAAACTGCCGGGCATCAAGGACGCGTTCATCGTCACGGGCGCCCGAGCCCATGTGTTCGAGGCCGAAGGCGGCTCGGTTTCAACAGGGTTGCTGCCGGGCATCGCCATCGTCGCCGATAGCTGGTGGCGGGCGCAAAAAGCGCGCGATAGCCTGAAGGTCGTCTGGGACGAAGGTCCGTATGCGCATCATTCTTCCGAGTTCTTCGCCAAATCCGCGGACGGCTTGCTGGCGAAAGACCCGGCCTGGGTCTATCGCAAGGACGGCGATCCGGCGGCGGCGCTGAAGACGGCGGCAAAAACCATCGAGGCGCGCTACGATTATCCGTTCCTGGCGCACGTCACCCTCGAACCGCAAAATTGCACCGCCCATGTCGCGAACGGCACATGCGAATTCTGGGCGCCGACCCAAGTTCCGGAAGCCGCAATCGGACTGATTGCCGGTACGTTGGGCGTCAAGGAAAAGGACGTCGTCATCCACATCACGCGGTCCGGCGGCGGGTTCGGGCGACGGCTGATGAACGACTATATGGTCGAGGCGGGCTGGATTTCACAACACGTCGGTGCACCGGTGAAACTGCTCTGGAGCCGCGAGGACGACGTTCAGCACGATTTCTATCGCCCGGCCGGCTGGCACAAGATCAAAGGCGGGCTTGATGCGAGCGGCAAGATCGTCGCTTGGCAACACGCCTTCGTCAGTTTTGGCAAGGGGCACGAATTCGCCAGTTGCGCCGGCCTCGATCCGGGATCGTATCCGGCGGGACACGTGCCGAACCTCAGCTTCGGCACCTCGTTGATCCAGACCGGCGTGCCGATGGGCCCTTTACGCGCGCCCTCCGAAAACGCGATGGTGTGGGTGTTCCAGTCGTTCCTCGACGAACTCGCCCACGCCGCCGGCAAGGATCCGATGGACTTTGCCATCGCCTTGCTCGGCAAGCCGGAAACCAAACCGGTTGGCCTGGAGACATTCTCGGCCGCGCGAACGTTGGGTGTGCTCGCGAAGGTGCGCGCAATGAGCGGCTGGGGCCGCAAGCTGCCCGCCCGCACCGGGCTTGGCGTTGCGTTTTCCTTCTGTCATCTCGGCTATGCCGCCGAAGCGGTGGAAGCGGCGGTGGCAAAAGACGGTACCGTCACGCTCAACAAGGTATGGGCGGCGGTCGATGTCGGCCGTCAGATCGTCAATCCGATGGGCGCCGAGAACCAGGCGCAAGGCAGCATCATCGACGGCCTCGCTCATGCGCTGACCGAGAAGATCACGTTCGCGAACGGCCGTACCGTGCAGAGCAATTTCGACGGCCATTCGCCGCTCACCATGCGTCAGGCGCCGCCAGTGGAAATTGCCTTTGTGACGAGCGACAACGACCCGACCGGCCTCGGCGAGCCGGCAATGCCGCCGGTGATTCCGGCACTGACCAACGCTATTTTCGCCGCAACCGGCAAGCGCGTACGTTCATTGCCGATCGATCCGGCAATGCTGGCGGGCTAGCTCCTCGCTGTCGCATTGGGTGGCGCAGGGGATGCAAGTCCGCTGACCACGGCCGCAGGAGACGTTAAATTGGTGCGCCTTTTGAGAAGGGATTTACCGATGAGAATGTTTGGGGCCATCGCGGCCATAGTCGTCCTTTCCGCCACCGGTGCGGCAGCTCAATTCCTCGGGACACCCCCTCCGACGCAACCGTCGGTGCAGGACCACAACATCACCGACCAGGAGCGCCCGGAATCGAAAACCCAAAAGCGCGTCAAGGCTGCCCCGTCGCACGAACAGATCCTGCACGACGCAGCAGCGCTCGTGAAATCGATCAATCTCACCTGCGACGTCGCCGACGCGGGCCTGCTCAACGAGGGCACCGCCACGGTCAACGGCAAATCGGTGCATGTGCGCACCTTCGAAACCGCGTGCTCGAACGGACTCGGCTATTTCCTGGTCGAACAAGCGCCCGAAAAGAGTTATGGCTTCACCTGCTTTAACGCCGATGTGACGCACGCCGCCGACGTCGCCGCCGGACGCGATCCCCAGCCCGCCTGTTCGCTGGCCGCCAATGCCGACGTGAAAAAGGCGGCGGCCAATGTGCTCGAGCGTTTGGGGCAGCACTGCCAAGTGACGGGCCTCAAGCTGATCGGTCGCGACACCAAGGCCAACACGGAACTCAACGAAATTGCCTGCACCGGCGGCTCCGGCTACGTGATCGCGAGCCCGCTGCCCGGCACGACACAGGCAGTATCGGCGCTGAGTTGCCCCGACTCCTATCGCAGCGGCGTTCCCTGTCGCCTGTCTAGCAACGGCGCCCCGCTGGTGACGATGGAGACCTTCAAACAAGCGCTGGTACAGCACAAAGTCGCCTGCACGGTGGAGAATGCGCGGTCCATCGGGCGGCAGAATTCATCCAAGCGCCATGTCGTCGAATTCAAATGCCCGGAGCAGCCCAACGGCTTGGTGGCGTTCATTCCACTGGAGGATGCCGCCGCGCCATTCGAGGTAATGGATTGCGCGACCGCGGGAATTAAGGCGCACATCATCTGTACCCTGACGCAAATCCACTGACCACATCGCGCGCATTGCTGCCGGCGCCGGGCAGGAGATGAGCGATTGCCTTGGTGAATCGCTCATCGCCTGCGGCAAGCCGTCCGTGTGGTTTGGCCACGACAGAACGGTATGAAGGGCACTGAATTCTCAGCCAAGGATGCCGCCATGAGCTTCCGTCTCTGCTTTCCCAAGATCAACATCAGCGGGGCCGGGTGTCTCGCCGAGGTGCCGGGCGAACTCGTCAGCCGTGATCTCAAGCGGCCGCTGATCGTGACCGACGCCGTATTGGTGAAGGCGGGCGTGGTGCAGCCGCTGATCGACGGATTGCGGAAGGCCGGCATTGTTGCGGCCGTGTTCGACGGCGTGATCCCCAATCCGACGGTCACGGTCGTAAGTGCAGCGTATGCAGCGTTCAAGGCGGGCGATTGCGACTGCATTATCGGCGTCGGCGGCGGCAGCCCGATCGACACCGCCAAGTCGGTGCGCATCCTGTCGGCCAATCCGGCGCCGATTAACCTTTACAGCGGCGTCGGCAAAGTCGGCAAGGCCGGTGCATTCCTGATCGCCATCAACACGACGGCGGGAACGGCGGCCGAAGTCACTTCCAACGCCGTCATCACCGATACCGTGGCGCAGGTGAAGATGGTGATCATTGATGCCAACATCATTCCCGACATCTCGGTGAACGATCCCGAGATGATGGTGAGCGTGCCGCGCGGCACCACCGCGGCGACGGGCATGGATGCGCTGACCCACGCGGTGGAAGCCTACGTGTCGGTGGGCGCTCATCCTTTGACCGACCACGCGGCGCTGGAAGCCATCCGCATCATCACCAAATATCTGCCGCTGGCGGTCAAGAACGGTCATGACATCCAGGCGCGCGAACAGATGGCTTATGGCGAATTCATCGCCGGACTTGCTTTCAACAGCGCCGGGCTTGGCCTGGTGCATGCCATGGCGCATCAGCCAGGCGCGGTGAAAGACCTGCCGCACGGCGTCTGCAATGCGATCCTGTTGCCGGTGGTGGAGGCCTATAACCGTCCGCATGCGGTGACACGCTTCGCCCGCATCGCCGAAGCCATGGGTGCCGATATCGCCAATTTGAATGAGGAACAGGCCAGCCACGCCGCGATCGAAGCCATCCGCGCGCTGTCGACCGAGGTCGGAATCCCGAAGGGCTTCGCCGAACTCGGCGTGACCGAAGCTGACCTTGCCGACTTCGTGCCCAAGGCGCTGCAAGATCCTTGCGCCGGCGGCAATCCGGTGACGGTCACCGCGGCCGACGTGCTGCGGCTTTATCGCGAAGCGATGTAGGTCGGGCGGAAGCCCGTCACGGCATCGGCGTCCCGCGAGCGGCTTCGACGATGTCGTACCAGTCGCGGCGGCTGAGCGTGAGCTTCAGGCCGTCGAGACATTCGCGGGCGCGGGCCGCATTAGTGGTGCCGAGGATCGGCGTCACGCCAGCCGGATGCTCGGACAAAAATGCAATGGCGATCGCATTGACCGAAACGCCGTATTTCGCGGCCAAGGTGGCGAGTGTTTCGCGTACTTTGGCAAGTTCGGCCGGACCACCCTCGCCGAGACCGCCACGCGCCAGCGGCGACCACGCCACCACCGCGAGATTCTTCTTCATCGCCTGGTCGAGCGTGCCATCGAACAACGGCGCCACGCAGCCGGCGGAAAACTCTACCTGATGCGCGCGGATTGGGGCTTTCAAATAGCGCGTCAGCGCTTCGACCTCCGCCACGGTATAATTCGAGACACCGACCGAAGCGATCTTGCCGGCCGTCACCAGATCATCGAGCGCACCGGCGACATCGGCCGGATGAGCGAGCAAATCGGGGCGATGGATGTAGAACAGATCGATGCGCTGCATATTGAGGCGCTTCAGTGACGCCTCGCAGGCCGCCTTGAGATAGGCTGGCGACGAGTTGTACGGGCTGCCCGGCTCACATCCGGCCTTGGTCGCGATCAGCGTGCCGTCGAGCAGCCGCGGCGCTTTCGCCCGCACCGCCCCGAGCAACTTTTCCGCCCCGCCGAAGCCGCTGGCGCCGCCATAGACATCAGCCGTATCGAGATGGTCGATGCCGTTCTCGCGCACCAGAGCGATCATGGCGATGGCCTCGTCGACTTGCGCTTCGGTGAAGCGCCAGAAGCCATACGCCAGCCGTTTTTTGCCGCGCTCGGAAAGACCCAACATTGCCTGCTCCACTCGTTGTTTTCTCGTCAGATTCAAGAGGTAAGCGCTGTAGAAAGCGTTGTCACGCCAAGGCGGTATAGCTAGTATCCGCGCCGTTTCAAAGCAACGGACCATAGCGGGAGGAACCGTGCGCACCCAACTCTGCAACTGGCTGCTCGCGGCCGGATTAAGTGCACTTGCCGTCTCGGCAACGCAAGCGGCTCCCGGCAAAATGGCAGCCGAAATCCTAGGCAAAAAAACGGCGATCCTGTCGTACATCGCTGAGTTGCCCCCCCAGAAGAAAACCCTCGCCGGCGTTCAGGTTAACGAATACGAGGTCTACATCGACTGCACCTCGGCCGACCGCCTCACCGAACAGACCGGCAAACACGCAGCCCTGCTCGGCCTCGAGCTGATGAACGCCATCGCCTATCCACCCTACCCGTCTTACCTGATCGATCGCGCCCTGACGCAAACCGCCGCGGGCGGGCTCGTCACCATGGATTGGCATCAACGCAATCCCGTCGAGATTTGCCAGCGCGGCGAATACTACGAATGCGCCAAGAAGGCGATGACGCCGGAAACACTGAAGGCTGTGTTGACGCCGGGCACCAAGGAACACGAGCTGTGGCTCGCCGATGTGCAGGCGATGGCCAAGACGCTGCACAAATTGCGCGCCGCGGGCGTGGTGGTGCTCTTCCGTCCCTATCACGAAATGAATGGCGGCTGGTTCTGGTGGGGCAAACAGGACGCGTATGGTGATCTGTGGGACGCGCTTTATGACGAACTGGTGGTGCGCGAAAAACTCGACAATTTGATCTGGATATGGTCGGTCGATCGCGACGGCGCCGATGCCGCAAAGTACTTCCCCAAACGCCACAAGCCCGACGTCGTCGGCACCGATATGTACGAGAACGACGCCGATACCCCGAAGTTCACCGCCGCCAAGGCGAACCTGACCAAGCTCGGCGGCGCGGCGCCGTTTGCGGTCACCGAAACCGGACAGGCGCCCGGCGCCAATGTGCTGGACGAGATCAACCCCGCCTGGGTGCTCTTGTGGGGCGATCATCTCAACGTCAATTGGACTTGGAACGGCGATTGCCCGTGGTGTAACAAGCCCGAGCAGGTCAGCGACTTCATGAAATTGCCGCGTATCCTGACGCTCGATGAAATGCCACCGGCGCTAAAGACGACCATCGCCAAACACGTCACCAATCCCCATCCCCTGCATAACGCAAACCCGGTATGCCCCGCAAAACTGCGCTAGGAATCACTTTGATGTTTGAAGCCCGCGAATTTTCTGCCCGTCTCGAAGAACTGTCGAAGGCACACGCTGCGCTGATCGCGCGTCCCAACCGCCCGGCAGAGACCCACAACGGCGTCTACCGGCGTTGGGTCGATCCGATCCTGACGGCAGAACACACGCCGCTGTTCTGGCGCTACGACCTCAACCCGAAGACCAACCCGTTTTTGATGGAACGGCTCGGCGTCAACGCCGCGTTCAATTCCGGCGCCATCCTGAAAGACGGCAAGTATCTGCTCGTCGTGCGGGTCGAAGGGGCTGACCGCAAGTCCTTCTTCGCGGTCGCCGAAAGCCCGAACGGCATCGACAATTTCCACTTCTGGGATTACCCGGTGGCGCTGCCCGAAACCGCGGAGCCGGATACCAACGTCTACGACATGCGCCTGACCGCGCATGAAGACGGCTGGATTTACGGGCTTTTCTGCACCGAACGGAAAGACGAGTCACAGCCGAACGACGGATCGGCGGCGATCGCCCAATGCGGCATCGTGCGAACCAAGGATATGGTGACGTGGGAGCGGTTGCCCGATCTCATCACCCACTCCGGCCAGCAGCGCAATGTGGTGCTGCATCCCGAATTCGTGAACGGCAAATATGCGCTTTATACGCGGCCGCAGGACGGCTTTATTTCTGTCGGCTCGGGCGGCGGCATCGGCTGGGGATTGTCGGATTCGATGAACCCGGCGATGATCGAGAGCGAAATTGTCATCGACAAGAAGGTCTATCACACCATCAAAGAGGTGAAGAACGGCCAAGGCCCGGCGCCGATCAAGACGCCACAAGGCTGGCTCAACCTCGCCCACGGCGTGCGCAACACCGCGGCGGGCCTGCGCTATGTGCTCTATATGTTCATGACGGCGCTGGAGGAACCCTGGCGCCTGACCCATTCGCCGAGCGGTTATTTCATCGCCCCCGAAGGCGGCGAGCGGATCGGCGACGTATCGAATGTGACTTTCTCGAACGGCTGGATCGCCAATGCGAAGGGCGAGGTGTTCATCTATTACGCCTCGTCGGACACGCGCATGCATGTCGCCACCTCGACGGTGGAACGGTTGGTGGACTATGTGACCAACACGCCGTCCGATCCGTTGACCTCGGCAGGGTGCGTCAAGCAGCGCAGCGAATTGATCGCGAAGAACTTGGCGCTGAAATAAGTCAGCGCCGCTTCAAGCCGCCGCCCCCGATCCAATAGAAGACGCGGGCGGCGCCACCGAACGCCAAACCGAAAAACAAACCGGCGCCGCCGAGCAGGTAGGGGATGACGCCCGGCGGCGGGCCCTCAAACGAACGCTGCGCCAGCAGCATTGCGACCGCCATGGCGGCGACCAGCGGCAGTGCCGCCATGAACGACAGAATCAGGAACGAGCCCGTGAATTCATCGCGTTGGAAAAAGCGATAGAACACGAACAAGTACGTCGTCTTGAGAACGATGCACATCAGCGCCATGCCGATACCAGCAAGAAGGCTGTTGAAGACAGATAAGTCCTCCACGGCGGCGTAATAGACAAAATAAAATACGGCGAGCCCGCCAATCACGATCGCCGTGAAGCGCGGCCAGCGCGTCACCAGCCCCCCAAACAGAATCGCGTGCTCACGGATCGTCATGCCGCCTCCAGCGGCCATGGTGCGGCGGCGAGTGGCAAAAGAAAAGGGCGGCCGCCTTACGACGACCGCCCAAGAAGGCACTCTGAGAAGGAATTAGTACTTGCCCCCCAGCAGAAAACTAGATTTTGGCGCTCAAGCCAAAGAAGTACCGCACGCCCGAGTTGTCATAGACGAACGGCTGATCTTTGTACTGCAGATACATATGGCTGGCCTCGTTGGTCAGGTTCTGGGCGCCGACATAAGCGCTGAGGTAATCGGTGAAGTTGTACCGTACCTGAGCATCAAGCTGGCCAATCGCCGCCGTGTAGACGCCGTAGGTGGTCTGATTGCCGGTGAACGTGTTCAAGACCCCGAACGACGGCCCATTGATGGTGCCGTTCAAAGTGCTGCTACGCCACGAGTACGACAGACGCGCATCGAGTCCATAGTTTTCGTAGAAGACCGTGGCGGTGGCCGCGTGAGCCGCCACATCTGGGATCGGCAGATGGTTGCTGAACGAGTTGGTCAGGGCCGACTGAGACTGGGTATAGGTGTAGTTGGCCGCGACGCCCAACCCGATGTCGAGCACGTACTGTCCCGAGAATTCCGCACCATAGATGCTGCCGTGACCACCGTTGACCGGCGTGTT
>JAATGK010000259.1 GCA_015654715.1 Alphaproteobacteria bacterium | reverse complement strand
GGTAGGTCGGCACAATCGGCCGCGAACGCGACCCCGGCTGGATCGGAGCCGCGGAACGGATTTCGCGGATCGTGCAGACAGCGGTTCACCGTGGCGCAACCGGATTCGCCCAGTTCGGCGATGAACTGCTCGTATTTCTTCTCGTCGCCGTCGCGCCAGCGATCGCTCTTCAAGACGTAGGCGCCAGCGGGATAGTTCTTCGCTGCGGCCGTCAGAATCTGTTCGGGGGGCACCTCGGGGGCAGGCGTAGCGGCCTGACCGGCCGCTGGCGCGTTGTCCGGCACCGCTTGGACCGTGGCCGTGCGCCCATCCGGCAGAGTGATCGTCGTACCTGCCGCAGTTTCTGCCGCCGGTAGATCTTGCGCCTCAGCCACTGTGCCCAGCACGGCTAGCGCGAGTAGCCCCGCCCACTTCCCCATCCCTCAAACGGTAGTAGACTGAGCGCCTTCGTCAAGCGGCGAAGTTGCGAAGAATTTGCGTCGCGGTGACGAGCGGGCGGCTTTCACCATAGAATTCGGGACGATGGGCGGGTTTCTTTCCCCGGCAGAAGCGACGGCCTTGTGGCTGTCTTTGCAGATTTCCGCGGTTGCGGTGGCTGCGGCGCTGCCGTTTGCGTTCGCGATGGCGCTTTTGCTCGCCCGCCACCGCTTCTTCGGGGCCGGAGTTGTGGACGCAATTGTCCATCTGCCGCTGGTCCTGCCGCCCGTGGCGGTCGGCTATCTGCTCCTGGTCGTGTTCGGCGGGCGGGGAGTGATCGGGTCCTGGCTGTGGGACACTTTTGGCATCCGCTTCGTTTTCAGTTGGACCGGGGCGGCGCTGGCCAGTGCGCTCATCACCTTCCCGCTGCAGGTCCGTGCCATCCGCCTGGCGCTCGAATCGACCGATTCCGGCCTGACCGCCGCTGCGCGCACCTTGGGCGCCGGGCTGTGGGACCGGCTGATCAACATCACTCTGCCGCTGGCGTTGCCCGGCATCGTCAGCGGCGCGATCACCGCCTTTGCCGCCAGCTTGGGCGAATTCGGCGCCATCATCACCTTCGTCTCGAACATTCCTGGCGAGACTCAGACACTGCCGCTGGCCATCTATGCCGCCTTGCAGTCGCCCGGCGGTGAGATGGCGGCGGCGCGGCTGTGCTCTCTTTCGATCGGCCTCGCCCTCATTTTTGTCACCGCAGGCAATCTCGCCGCCAAGAGGATTTGGCGATGAGTCTGGAGGTCAAACTCAAGCACCGCCTGGGCGCGTTTGCCCTCGACATCGCATTTACCACCAAAGGGCAGGTGACGGCGCTGTTCGGACCCTCGGGTGCCGGCAAGTCGAGTGTGGTGGCGGCGATTGCGGGCCTGTGGCGACCCCGCGAGGGGCGCATTGCCGTGGCGGGCCGCGTTCTGACCGATGCGCCGAAGCTGTTCGTGCCGCCGGAACAGCGGCGTCTGGCCGTGGTATTCCAGGACGCGCGTCTCTTTCCGCACATGACGGTGGAAAACAATCTGAAGTTCGGCTGGCGGCGGGCGACGCCAAAGGCCGATGCGGCCGAGATCGCACATGTGATCGATCTGCTTGGGCTTGGCGCTTTGCTGGCGCGGCGCACGCGCGATCTGTCCGGCGGCGAGAAAAGCCGCGTTGCGCTGGGCCGGGCCTTGCTCGCCTCGCCCGACATGCTGCTGCTGGACGAGCCGCTGGCCGCGCTTGATGCCACGCGCCGGGGCGAGATCCTGCCGTATCTCGAACGTCTGGCGCGCGACACCAAATTGCCGATGCTTTATGTCAGCCATCAGGTCGACGAAGTGGCGCGGCTGGCCGACGAAATCGTGGTGCTCCAGAACGGCCGCGTGGCGGCGCAAGGGCCGGTGTTCGAGCTTCTCACCGATGTCGAGCAAATCGCCGGTGTGCCGCCGCTGGGCGCCGTGTTCGACGCGATCGTGGTCGAGCATCAGCCCGACGGTCTTTCCCGCCTCCGCTTCGACGGCGGCGTCCTTTTCGTGCCGGCGCTGCCTGGGGCCCCTGGGGACCGCGTGCGTGTGCGGCTGCGCGCTGAAGACCTCATGCTGGCGCTCGAAGAGCCGCGACACATCAGCGCCAACAACGTACTCGCCTGCGTTTTGCGGGCGGTAAAAGCGGCGGGCGATCATGTCGATGTGCAGCTTTTGTGCGGCGGCACGCGCCTGGTCTCGCGCATCACCGGCGCCTCCGCCGCGCGTCTTGGCCTGGCGCCCGGACAGGCCGTCTATGCCGTGGTGAAAGCGGTCACAGTTGCGCGGGAGGGCTGATTTTTTTCGACCGGAACACGAGCCGCTTCGACAGCGTGTAGTTAAAGACCAGCCCCACCAGCACGCCGAAGAACAGCGCAGCATAGGGCACATTCAGCGGCCACGGCGCGAAGCCGATCAGCAGCGAATAGACCGCGAAATTGGCCACGGCGCCGAGCGAATTGGTGGCGACGAAACGCGCCCATTCGGCCAGCATGCCGGCATGGCCGGTGCTCTTGTGCTCGTGGAAAGTAATGGTGCGATTGCCCCACCAGGTGAAGGTCACCGCCACCGCAAAGCCGAACAGCCATGCGGCGTGATCGCCAAGGTGGAGCAGCATCCGGGCCACGACCAGCGCGGCCTCGTTGACGAAAAAGCCCGCACCGCCGACAGCGCCGAAACGCACCAGCTTGGAGGCCGCTAGTTTTGCGATGAGTTCTTTCACATTCGTCTTCCTAGGGCCGGCGCAAATCGTGCGGACCGGGAATGGCGAGATAGAAAAGCCGCTTCTCTTCCCAGCGTCCACGCGTCACCGTATCGAGGATGAGGCCCGCCACCAGCGACAGGCAGGCGATCACCATGGTTGACGCCACCAGAACGGCCGTCGGCAGGCGCGGAACCAGGCCGGTCTCGAAATATTCGATCACCAACGGCAAGCCGAAGACGAAGGTGAAGAGGAAGAAGAGCAGGAATATCAGTCCATAGAACACCAGCGGCCGTTCGCGGCGTGTCAGGCCTGCAATGGTGAGAAGGATGCGGAAGCCGTCGCGATAGGTCGACAGTTTTGACACCGAGCCTTCGGGACGTTCCTTGTACGCCGTATTCACTTCGGCCATCGGCACCAGCATGCGCACGGCATGCACGGTGAGTTCGGTCTCGATGCCGAAGCCTTCCACCGCGGTGGGGAAGGACTTGACGAAGCGTCGCGACATGATGCGGTAGCCGGTCAGCATGTCGCGCAGCTTGACCTTGAACAGCAGACCGGTAAGGCCGGTGAGGAGGCGGTTGCCGAGCACATGCCCGCGCCGGTACGCCGCCGCACCGGTGGCTTCGCGCTTGCCCGACACGATGTCGAGGCCATCGTCGATCAGCATTTGGATCAGAGCGGATGCCGCCGCGGCGTCGTAGGTGTCGTCGCCGTCGACCAGGATGTACACGTCGGCTTCGATGTCGGCGAACATGCGGCGCACGACATTGCCCTTGCCCTGGCGGCTTTCGCTGCGCACCACCGCCCCGACTTCGCGGGCGCGTGCCGAGGTCTCGTCCTTCGAGTTGTTGTCGTAGACGTAAATCGTGGCGCCCGGCAGCGCGGCGCGAAAATCGGTCACCACTTTGGCGACGGTCGACGCCTCGTTGTAGCAGGGGATCAGGACCGCGAGCCTCGGTTCCGGTTGGCTCACCAGTTGCGGCGCAAGAGCGGACACCATTGATAGGTCCCTGTCAGGTTGGTCACGAAAATCCGGCATTTCTGCCAATCGATCGCCAGACCGTAATCGACGACGGCGGCACTGGCGCGGCCCATATCATAGGCGTCGGCGATCAGGAAGAGGGGCCCGTTGTGGGCCGCGACGCGACGGCGCATCTCCCCCGTCAGGTACGAGCCGTCTTCCGGCTGCATCATCCAGCCGTCGATGCGCAGGATCGGGATTTCCGGCGGCAGCGACGGCGCGAGAAAGCCTAGCGGGGCATCGCCCGTCATCACCACCATGGAATGGGCCGGATCGGCGATCTTGGGCAACTCGACCTTGACGTAGGGGTCGCCGAGCGGCGCGCCTTCGAGGTGCTCGGTGCGCGTGAACAGCAGCGCGAAGAACAAGAGGCCGCCGATCGTCACCAAACGGGTTTTGCGCCCCACCGGGATCAGCCCGACGCCCATGGCGATCAGGATCGGAGCCAGCATCTCGAGCTGCAGGATGTAGCGGTGGATGGCGAACAGTTTC
>JAATGK010000114.1 GCA_015654715.1 Alphaproteobacteria bacterium | reverse complement strand
CGCGAGAATCTGCTCCATCACGGCCTTGGTCCCCGGGCTGAGCGTATCCGGCGGCGGCAGTTGCTTGATCACCTAACCGGATGCGCTGGCACCAATGCCGGAGAGGGTCGCGAGTTTCAGGACTGTCCGCATCATTGAATTCCTCCTGGGTTGTTGTTTTTGGCGGCCCGTTTGAGCTGGCGGTTCAGCGCGAAAAGGCAAAGGCCGAGAACCGCGATCGGGGCGAGCGCGAGGCGAAACGCGGTGGCGCCGCCGACCGCCGCGAACAAATGCCCGGTGATCAACGACCCTGTCGTGCCGCCGACCGCCGCAAACGCGATCATCAACCCGGCCGCCGACGCATGTTGCGACTTTGGCAGGGAGGAAAGGACAACCGAGTTGATGGTCGGATAGATCGGGGCAAGGAACAGGCCGATCACCGGGATAATGAAGCAGGCTATCGGCGCGGTGAACCAAGTGACGTTCGGGTCGGGGCGAATGCCCACGGCGAGCGGCATCGCAACCACGATCAGGATTGCCATCAGCACGATGCAGATCATGAGGATTGAAAGCCAGTTCATACGCCGCATCAACCCGCCGGCCGTCAACCGCCCGATCGCTAGACCTGCAGCATAGACACTGGCGGCCTGCACGCTCATCGCCATTGGCAGATGCAGGACCTTGGAGTTGAACGTCGGCAGCCAGGAGCCGATTCCCTGCTCGATGAACACATACAGGAAACTCGCCACGAAGAAGATCAGGATCGGCGTGCGAACGAGAAGCTGCGGCATCAGCTTGAGGTCCGACAGCATGCCGCCCTTGGGATCGACCACCAGCGCACCGAACGGGCTCACCAGCACGATGGCGATATTCACGAGGCAGCAAGCGGACAACAGCCAATAGACATTGAGCCATCCGTACGTCAGGTGACCGGTCGGATCCACGAAGGCTGCGAACACCCAATAGCCGCCGAGGACCCCGACCATGAACATGCCTTCGATGATGTTGGTCAGGCTGGCATGTTCGCGGGCATTGCGCGTTAGAAGGCCGATGCAGGCATAGGTCGAGGTCTTGATCAGGGCAAACGAAACGCCGACCACCGCGAACAAAAGTTTCGCGGCCCAAAAGGCGTGGAACACCGGCATCCCGATACAAGCCAGCGCGACGAAAGCAAGGCCCAGAATCATCGCTCGCTTGTAGCCCAAGCGCGGCAGGAACGAGGCGACCGCGAAGGAGGCGATGGCGATCGGCAGATCCTTGAACGCCTCGAGAATCGCGGCGCCGCTTTCGTCGACCCCGAACGTCCGGATAACCTGCAGGATCACGGTGCCGACGCTGTTGAGCAGGACCGCAAAGGTGCAGTACGTCAGGATTAACGACAGCTTCGCCAAAAAGCCGCCGCCGCCGGAAAGACGACGCGGCACCGGACCGGTGATGGACGCAATGGCGGGTGCCTCAATCATGGATGATGTCCGTGGAGGTCGCGACGGTGGACACGAATTGCGGCAGATCAAACGCGGCGATACTCGGGATCACGCAGTCGGCTTGCGATAGGACATCTTGGCAGCCGATGCCGAGCGCCGACATGCCGGCCGCCTTGATCGCTGCGATCCCGGCAACGCTATCCTCGATGCCGAGACTGTCGCGCGGTGCGACATGCAGATCGGCGGCTGCGGCAAGAAAGATGTCAGGGGCCGGTTTGCCAAGACGAACGGCGGCGGGATCGGCAATGACGTCGAACGCCGCGCGAATACCGAGGCGGTCGAGCACCAGACCAGCATTGCGACTGGCCGAAGCGAGCGCGAGTTTCAAACCGGCCTTGCGGGCCACGGCAAGAACGCGGGCGGCGCCTTCGGACATATCCGGTGGCGTGAGACGCGATATTTCTTCGCGGTACCATCCATCTTTGCGATTGGCGAGTGCCACCCGTTTTTCGGGTGGGAAGACGCGGCCGCTGCCGGCAACCAGCCGATCGAACGACGCGAGCCGGTCTACACCTTTCAAGGCTTGATTGGCCTCTTCGTCGAACGCAATCCCGAGTTCGTCGGCAAGCCGCTTCCAGGCGCGGTAATGCGCCTTGGCGGTATCGACCAGCACGCCGTCGAGATCGAAGATCAACGCGGCCAGCGGACGCGGGAAAACGCTCATGTCGCCTCCTGCACCACTGCCGGCATTACCGGAAACGATTGCGCCTTGCCCGGAATCAATACGACGTCCGTACCGAAATGGCTGATCGTCAGTCCGGGTCCCCCGATCAGTTCATAGCGCGTTGTCTCGGGTGAGACCTCGACCTGGATATGCGATCCGCGCCAGCAGATCGCGAATCGATACCCCGCGCTGCGTTGCGCGGGGACCGGGGCAAAGCGCGGCCGCTCGCCTTCACACCGCATGCCGCCGAACCCCCAGACCAGCGCAAGCCAGCTCCCGGCCATTGCCGCCAAATGCACGCCATGGCCGGTGTTCTGGTGCAGATCGTTGAGATCGGTGAACAGAGTATCGTCAAAGTACTGGCGCGCCTTTCCGGGTTCGCCGATTTCGCTCGCGAGAATGCTGAAAGTGCCGGGCGACAATGTCGAGTCGTGCGTCGTCAGCGGCTCGTAGTAGTCGAAATTGCGCCGTTTCACGCCGAGGTCGAGATCCTCGCCGGCAAGCACCATCGCCAGCACCACATCGGCCTGCTTGCACACCTGATGCCGGTAGAGCGTCAGCGGATGATTGTGCAGCAGCAGCGGGAAACGCTCGGCGGGCGTATGGGCAAAATCCCAGGGCTCCTTGTCGAGGAAGGTGTCGTCCTGCGGATTGATGCCGAGGCGATCGTCATAAGGCAGATACATGGCGTCGGCCGCCCGGCGCCAGAGCGCGATTTCTGTTTCGGTCAGCTTGAGGCGGCAGAGCAAGGCGGCGAAGGCTTCGCGCGCGCCTGCCGCGAGGCGCCCGGCGATTTCGACGGCATAACGCAAATGCGCCTGCGCCATCTTGTTGGTGTAATAGTTGTTGTCGACGATGGCGGTGTATTCGTCCGGCCCGGTCACGGTGTCGATGCAGAAGCGGCCGTTGCGGCGCGGATTGAAATGGCCGAGTTCGATCCAGACCCGCGCCGTCTCGAACACCATCTCGGCACCCATGTCGCGCAAGAACACCGCATCGCCGGTTGCCCGGTCGTAGAGACGGACCGCCATCGCGATCGCCGCGTTGATGTGGTACTGCGCCGAGCCGCTCGGGTAATGCGCCGAGCATTCGGCGCCCGAGATCGTCCGCCAAGCGTAAAGCGCGCCGCGTTCGATATTGAGTTCGCGGGCATGGGCACGGGCGGCCGCGAGCGTTTGAAAGCGGTAGGCGAGCATGTTACGGGCCAGCGCCGGCGCGGTAAGCGCCACCACCGGCAGCACGAACAATTCGGTGTCCCAGAAGGTGTGCCCCTCATAACCCTCGCCGGTCAGACCCTTGGCGGCGACACCAAACATCCCGTGCCGACTCGCGGCCTGGAAGATGTGGAACAGATTGAAGCGCAGCGCGCGTTCGGTTTGGGGTTCGCCGCGAAACGCAATCGCGGCATCCTTCCAGAACCGCCCAAGTTCCTTTTCCTGGGCCTCCGCCAGCGCTTCGAATCCGCGCTCGGCCGCGTCTTCTGCTGCCGAACGCGCGTGAGACAGGATCACGTCCGTCGCAGCGCAATTGCGGTCCGACGCGTAGGCAACCACCTTCTCGAAACCGAGGGCGTGGCCGGGCGCGAGTTCGCCGGCAAATTCTTCACAAACGCCAGCGGACGTGGCGCGCACGCCGATTCGCATCAGACCGATCAACGCCGCGTGGGCCTGGGCGGCGGCCACGGTAATGCCGCTGCGCATTGTCCGTTGGGTCATCGCCGGCGTGCCGGTATCGAACACGGCTTCCACGGCCAAACCGCCGCCATCGAGCGAGGCGCCGATGCGCGGATCGGCGCCCAGCCGTTCCACCCGCTGATCGGCATAAAGGGCGGATTCAAGGGCAAGCGGCGCCGAGAAGTTGATGGCTTCGACGCGGTAGCGGACCGCCACCACGGCCGCAAACCCCAGCGGCACGACACGCTCCGACACGATCCGGACGATTCGCCCGCTGGGCGAGCACCACTGCATGGTGCGGACCAACACGCCGTGGCGCAAATCAAGCTGCCGCGAGAAATTCGTGATGCTGCCGCGGTTCAGATCGAGAACCTCGTCGCCGATTTGCAGGCGCAGCCGCAATCCATCGGGCACGGCAATGCGCGTATCGGTCGTTGCCGCAAATCCAGGGTGGCGTTCGTGATAATGAATGGGCGTCTGTTCGTAGACGTCGGCAAGAAAGGTGCAGGGGCTGCCGCTCACCAGTTCTTCGATGCTGCCACGGACCCCGAGTGTTCCGTTCGACAGCGCGAACAGCGATTCCGATACCTTTTCGTTGTCCTTTTCGAAGCCGGACTGGGTGATGGTCCAGCGGTCGTCTTCGCCCTGGGTATCCGCTTCGGTGCCGGGCGGCTCGGCCGGGCTTATCCCGGTTACAGCTTCGCCAAGCCGCAAATCCGTCTGACCAGACTTGATCTGATACGTCAACGCAAATTCCCCTACTCAATAAGGCAACGGCAAGCCGATCGCTTCGCCGCTTTCTCTCCGGCAACACGCGCGTGCTGCCGGAGAGAATTCGTCGTTCGTCACAAAAGTCAGTTGAACCCGGGTCCAAAACTGTAACGAAGCTTGAACACGTACATGCGCGGCTCGCCGTATATCGATGTGATTTCGCCCGTGCCCGCGGCCGCGTCGTAAATTCCGTTCTGACCGACGCGATAGGTCTTGTCGCCGACATTGGTCATGTTGAACGAAGCATCCCACGACGTCCCCAGGATCGCGCGCCAGTTCAGACCAAGGTTCAACAGGCCATACGGCTGAATGTGGTCCTGCGGCTGAACCGCCGTCGAGTCGAAGTAACGCGACTGGTACGAATAGGAAGCGGAAACGTCGACAGCGCCGATGTTCTCCGGCAGCGGCAACGTATAGTCGGCCGTGAGGGTGAACTTGTGGTTCGGCAGATCCGCAAACGGAATGCCGACCAACTGCGGCGCGACCAGCGGATCGATATCCGAGTAATGGCCGTAGTTGTAGGAGTAAATGGTCGACAGCCGGAGCCCCGCGAACGGGATAATCGAGCCCTGCAATTCGACGCCGTAGATTTCCGATTCCGCCGCGTTGATGAAGCCGCCGGTGTTGATGCCGCTGAAGATGAGCGACACCGGACGCTGCATGTTGTGGTAGGTGGAGTAGAAGACATTCGCGTCGAGCATGGTGTTCATCCCGGCCACGGTGAACTGCGACTTCACACCGCCTTCGGTGTCGATGACGGAGGCCGGCTTGAAGGTGCGGTACGGGCTTGTGTCGTCGAAGACCATCGGATTGAACCCGCCCGGCAGATAGCCGCGCGCCGAACGGACATAAACAAGGGTGTCGTCAGTCAGTTGATAATCGAGGCCGAGCGTCCAGGATGCCGCGCTGCTTTTCCCTTTGCCGCCGATGGCACAGTTAGAGGCCGGATAGAACGTCGGCGAAGCGCCGTACAGTCCGCTGGCGCACAGGTTGGCAGGCAGACCGAGGGCGTTGGAATTGGCAACATAGAAGCCGAAGTTCACGTCATAGCTGTCCCAGGTGTAGCGATAGCCCGTGGTCAGTTTCAAGCCGCGAACGGCTTCCCATATCCGGCCGAGGTCAAACGTCGTCTGCGCGTACACACCGGTGCTGCGCGTGGTGTCGGTGGCGAATGGTTGCGTCAGATCGAGCACTACGGGGAGTGCAGCCGACCAGCTCAACTGATCGAACGGCTGCGGACCGGTATCGTGATCGTATTCGTAGTAGACGCCGGTGGTCCATTGCAGATCGCCGCCGAGCGACGTGCCCTGCAGCTGCGCCTCTTCGGTGACGTAGCCCGTTTGCAGATGCCAGGGATAATTATGGGCGCCGGTCAAGTCGGAGAACGGATAGACCGTGCCGTCGATGTCGTCGGCGTTGCCGTATTTGTGTGACTGGTAGGTCGCGATGTTCTTGAACGTGATGTCGTCGTTAATGAACCAGCGCGTGGTGTTGACGACTTCCCAGCGGTGATGCTTGGAGAAGGTGTCGGTGGAGAACGCCGTGCTGCGGACCCCCGCCGCCTGCTGCTCCGCCAATGCCGGTTGCAGCAACGACGCAAAGCCGTAAGCCGGATTGACACCCGTCAAGATGCGGCCGGTGCCGTTTTCCTGGCTGTTGTTGATGGTGAAGATTGTTTCGTTCTCGACACTTTCGATCGGCCGGAACAGGATCGTGGCGCGCATAGTCCAGTAGTTTCGGTTGTCATAGTCCTTGCCGGGAAAATACGGTCCGCGGTCGATGGTATAGCCGTCACGCAGATAGCCTTCGCCGGCGATCCGGACCATGAGCTTGTCGCTGATGATCGGGAAATTGACGGCCGCATCGATGCTTTCCATGCCGTAGTTGCCGAATCCGACTTCGCCGTAACCTTCGAAATTGTTGGTCGGTTTGTGCGGCGTGAAGATGACGACGCCGCCCGTTGTCGCCTTGCCGAACAACGTGCCTTGCGGCCCGTTCACGACCTGAACGCTTTGCAGGTCGTAATAAAGGCCAGCCCCCGCCGCGTAGGAGATCGCATCGGCGAAATACGTCTCGACGCCGTTGCCGCCTCCGACCAGTACGGCCGCCGTCGACGGTGCCGTCGGACCCTGGCCGCGGATCGAGTATTTGTCGTCGTCGCGGTTGATCGGGCTCGAAACGACAAGCGACGGCGCCAGATACTGCAGATCCGTCGCCGTTTCGACTCGCTGGGTCCGCAGCATTTCGTCCGACAGCGCGGTCACCGCGACAGGCGTCTTCTGGCTGCTTTCTTCGCGGCGCTGCGCCGTGACGACCACGGTTTCAAACGTTTCGGACGAGGCCGCGCCCGATGTCGGCGCCTGCTGTGCGACCGACGGCACGCAAGCAAGTGCTGCGAAAGCCGTGCCGCCTAGAAGCACGACTGCGATATTTTTCATGGTTGCTCTCCCTGCAGGCCGCCACTTTGGGCGCCTATCTTTTGTTCGAATAACTGCGCTGTTCCGAGCGCTTTAACGTCCGTTCATTGCGCGCGTTGGGGCGCACCGCCGAATAAGACAGCCGCCGAAATGCCCGGACCGATGATGTAAAGCCCCTCTTCACTGCGCTGCCCCATTCGCTGCGCTAAGACAACAATGACGCTAGGGAGAAATGATATCGATGTCAAAAGAAAAATGACATCGATATCAGAATTAAGAT
>JAATGK010000009.1 GCA_015654715.1 Alphaproteobacteria bacterium | reverse complement strand
TCCGGCGTCTTCCAAGACGAACGCATGCCGGCGCAGCTCACGACCGGCACCCCGATTGCGCTGCTGCTCGAAAACGTCGATCAGCGCTCCAAAGATTACGCCGAGATCCGCGACAAGTTCCGTCCCGGGCATGCCGATTACACCTACTTCGCCAAATACGGCGTCCGCGATTACAAAGGCTCCGGTAGGGCCAGTGCGCGCGAAACCGCCGCCCGTGTCGCCGCCGGAGCGGTGGCGCGCAAGGTTCTCGCCAGCCTTTACGCCAATGTGAAAATTCGCGCCGCGTTGATCCAGGTCGGCACGCAGAAAATCGACCGCGCCCGTTGGGATTGGGCCGAGACCGCGAACAATCCGTTCTTCTGTCCCGATGCCGGTTCGGTCGCTCCGTGGACGGAATATCTGGAATCCATCCGCAAGGCCGGCTCCTCGGTCGGCGCAATCGTGGAAGTGGTGGCGGACGGCATTCCCGCCGGATTGGGCGCCCCCATTTACGGCAAGCTCGATGCCGACCTCGCTTCGGCGATGATGAGCATCAATGCGGTCAAGGGCGTCGAAATCGGCGATGGCTTTGCCACCGCGGCGATGCGCGGCGAAGAAAATGCCGACGAAATGCGGGCCGGTCCAACTTTCCTGTCGTACCATGCCGGTGGCATTTTGGGCGGCATTTCCTCAGGCCAGCCGGTGGTGGTGCGCTTTGCGGTGAAGCCGACCTCCTCCATCCTGACGCCGAAGCAAACCATCGACGTCGAAGGTCACGAAACCGAAGTCTTCACCAAAGGCCGCCACGACCCCTGCGTCGGTATCCGCGCGGTGCCGATCGGCGAAGCGATGATGGCAATCGTGCTCGCCGACCACGCGCTGCGAAACCGGGGGCAGATCGGCTAGACGTCGGAGGGGGGCAAATGAGCGTCTTCGATTATCTTTCGGTTCTGTTCTCCGTCATCCTCGGCTTGGCATTGACACAAGTCTTGCAGGGTTTTCGTGCGCTCATGCTGGCGCGCTCGCGGGTCAAAGTCTATTGGCCGGCGTTGATCTGGGCCGCGCTGGTCATCCTCATCGTCGCCGGGGCGTGGTGGGGAATGTTCGCGATGCGCAATTTCGGCGTCTGGACCTTCGCCATGTACGCGGCCGTCCTCGTCCAGATCACCTTCATCTATCTGATCGCAGGCCTGGCCATGCCGGACCTTCCCTCCGAAGGCGTGGTCGACATGCGCCGGATGTACTTTTCCCATAAGGGATGGTTCTTCGGCCTGTTTGCCGTCGCGGTCGCCGCCACCTTTCTCAAGGACTTCATCACGACCGGCCACCTCAGCTCGCTTTCGAACGCCGGTTTTCTGGGCTTTTTCTTCGCGCTGAGTATCATCGCGGCCATCGTCAAAGCGCCTTGGTTTCACTGGTCGCTGGCGCCGTTCAGCGTCGCCGCGGTCGTCGCCTACACGGCCCTTTTGTCGTTTCGGATCTGAGCTGCGACCGAATAGCGCGAGCGGCGCCCCCTACCACCACCGCAGATCGTACCCATATTTCGCGGTAGAATTGCCGAGTCCCGTGCCCTCCGGCGCGGGCGCATGAGGGCTGGAGCCATGGATACGTCCACAATCCTGTTGATCGTCGCGGCGGTCGTCATCGTGATCATTGTCGCCAATTCCTGGTTCACGGTGCGCCAGCAAAGCTGCGCCATCGTCGAGCGCTTCGGCCGTTATGTCCGCACTGCGCGGCCCGGTCTCAGGTTCAAGATTCCGATCATCGAGCAAGTCGCCCAGCGCGTTTCGCTCCGGGTGCAGCAGCTTCTGGTCGAGGTCGAAACCAAGACCGCCGACAACGTCTTCGTCAAGGTGCTGGTGGCGGTGCAATACCGCGTGCTGGAAGGCAGCGAAGCCGATGCCAGTTACAAGCTCAACAATCACGAAGAACAGATTCAATCCTATGTGCTCGATGTCGTGCGGGCCAAGGTTCCACGCATGAACCTCGACGAAGTGTTCGAGAAAAAGGACGACATCGGCGCCGCGGTGAAAGGCGAACTCGACGTCTCGATGAAGACTTACGGCTTCGAGATTCCGAACGCGCTGGTCACCGACGTCAATCCCGCCGACAACGTCAAGGCGGCGATGAACGAGATCAACACCCAGCAGCGCCTGCAAGTCGCCGCCGCCGCCAAGGGCGAGGCCAACAAGATCCTGGTGGTGAAGAACGCCGAGGCCGAAGCCGAGTCAAAGCGCCTGCAAGGCGAAGGCATCGCCAAGCAGCGCCAAGCCATCGTCGCGGGCCTGCGCGAAAGCATTGCCGCCTTCACCGAACAAGTCGGCGGCGTCAACGAACACGAAGTGCTGAATCTGGTGCTGCTGACGCAGTATTTCGACACCTTGAAGGAAATCGGCGTCTCGGCGGGTTCGAAAGTGATCCTGCTGCCGCATTCCCCCGGCGGCGTCGCCGACATCACCGAACAACTGCGCACCGCCATCATCACCGGCAGCGAAGCGGTGGAGAAGAAATAACGGAACGCCGGGAAACGTCCGAACCGCACGCGAATACGGACATTCCCGGCGACCAATTTAGGTCTTAATTGCGCCACTTCCGGTCCTTCCCAGACTCCGCTAAGCTGCACTCAGGGGAGATACCATGAAACGAATTTTAAGCGCCTGTACTGTTTTAGCATTTCTGCTAGCGGGCAGCGCTGTCGCCGCGGATAATCCAAGAGGCGTCGTGCCGCAAAATGGATTTGTGCCCGATGCGGCGACCGCGACGGCCATCGCTCGCGCCGTGTTGGTCCCCATCTATGGCGCCGCAAAAATCAAGGGTGAAGAGCCGCTGATCGCGAAGCGAGATGGCGATGTATGGACCGTTGACGGCACATTGCATTGTGGCGCGCTAAAGTCCTCAGATTGTTTGGGCGGAACGGCTCATGTCCGACTTTCTGCCAATGACGGACGGATTTTGTTCGTCATCCATTACAAATGAATAGCGAAAGGTAGCGCCACAGCGAATGGCCGGAAGTGGCGCAAGTTCGCCGAAGTTCGAACGACCGTAATCAGCCCCAAACTCGCCGTAGAGAAAAAAGTTCATGCGGAGCGGGCGCGCCGGAATGAGCTCCCCGCCGCTCTCTCGACAAACGAAAAGCGGTCGCCGTTTCGCACTGGCGTCTCCGCGGCTCCGCGTGAAACCACTTCCCACCTCGTTCATCTACATGAACGGCTGCATCTGCTTCTCGCTTGTA
>JAATGK010000134.1 GCA_015654715.1 Alphaproteobacteria bacterium | reverse complement strand
GCGCCTTGCGGCAGCCGATCCTGCATCACCTTCGCCGAGGTTACCGTGCCGCTGGTGAGCAATACGGAGCACGGCATCGCCTTTAGCAGCGCATCGATCAGCGGCAGGGCCGCGACGCATTCGCCGACGCTCGCCCCATGCACCCAGATCAGCGTGCCTTCGGGCCGCGGCTTCGCGCCATGTCCGAGGCGCTCCTTATTACGTTCCAGATGCTCCTTGCCGCGCAAGGTGCGCCGGCGCAGCAGCATCGGCACCGCCGGCGACAGCAGCGTGGTGGCGATACGATAAGCGGTGATGCCGAAAGGTGTCATGCCTGAACGAGCCCGGCCGCGGGCGACTCAGTTGTTTCGTTGTGATGATACAGCCTGGCGTACAGTCCGCCTTTGGCCATCAGTTCGCCGTGGGTGCCCGCTTCCACGACGTGGCCCTGGTCGAGCACATACAGCCTGTCGGCGTCGGCAACGGTGGAGAGCCGGTGGGCGATCACGATGGTGGTGCGATCCTTCATCAGCCGGGTCAGCGCTTCCTGCACTTGCCGCTCGCTTTCGGTGTCGAGGGCGGAGGTGGCTTCATCGAGCAGCAGGATCGGCGCATTGCGCAGCATGGCGCGGGCGATGGCGATGCGCTGGCGCTGGCCGCCGGAGAGTTTCAGCCCGCCTTCGCCGACCCGCGTGTCGTAGCCTTCGGGCAGGGCGGCGATGAACTCGTGCGCGGCGGCATCATGCGCAGCTTGTTCGATGTCGGCGCGCGAAGCCCCCGGCCGGCCGAGAGCGATATTCGTTGCCACGCTTTCGTCGAACAGGATTGGGTCCTGCGTCACCAGTGCGATGTTGCGGCGGAGCGATTCCAGCGTCACCTGCCGGATGTCGTGGCCGTCGATGGCGATGCTGCCTTCGTCGATGTCGTAGAACCGCAGCAGCAGATTGAAGATCGTCGTCTTGCCCGATCCCGACGGCCCGACCAGGGCGACCTTGCTGCCCGGCTTGACGTCGAGATCGACGCCGCGCACGGCGGGGGCACTGGCGTCGGCGCTGTACGTAAACGAGACGTTGTTGAACGTTACGCCGCCGCCAGCCGGCGCATGATGCACCGTCAAGGTTTCGGCATCGCTCGCATCGACGATATGGGGCTTAGCGTCGATCATGGCGAAGACGCGGGCGGCGGCGGTGAGGCCGCTTGAAGCGACCGGCCAAAGCTGGCTCAAGTTGCGCACCGGCTGCTGCGCCAACAGCAAGGCGCCCATGAAGACGGCAAAATCGCCGGGCTTCAGATGATGATGGGCGATCTGGCGGCCCGCATACCAAATCACGGCGCCAACCACGATGCCCATGAAAATATCGGTCACCGGCACCGTCGAGGCGCGGCGTTTGGCCAGTTTGACGAGTTGTTTCAAGCGCAGTTGCAGCCGGTTGTTGGTGATCTGCGACGTGTACGCCTCCAAGCCGTAAGCCTTGATGACGCGCCGGCCTTCCAGCGCTTCGACGATGGCGGTGGAGAGCGAGCCGGTCTCGTCCATGTTGCGTTTGGTGGCGCGGCGGATCGAGCTGCCGATGCGTTCCATCGCCCACGCCACGCCCGGCAAAGCGATCATGCAGATCAGCGTCAGCTTCCAGTCGGCATAGGCCATCGCCGCGACCAGCGCGATCAGGGTGATGGATTCGAGCCAGACCGCCGCGACGCCTTTGGCGATGGCATCGCGCATCAAGGTGGCGTCGTAAAGGAAATTGGAGACGAACGAGCCCGAATGCAAAGCATTGAGCTGGGCCAGATCGCGCCGCACCAGCGAATCGAACATGTCGTGCTGGGCCGCCGTCACGACGCGCTCACCCAAAGCATCGACGCGCGATTGCTGAATGAAATAGGACAAAGCCCGCAGCCACAGCACGCCGCACACTTCCAGCGGCAATATCCAGATAGCGGGCGTCGCGGTCACCGGTGATCCCGCCGGGCTGGGCAGGAGCAGATTGAACGCCGGTCCCAAAAGTTTGGCCAGGGCGCCTGTGGTCAGCGCTGTCACGATCATGAAGAAGATCGCGATGGCGAGTGTCACCTTCTGGGTGCCGAGATAATCGCGCGCGATACGGTGCACGATGGCAATGGTGTTGGCCGGTGTTTCCTTCATGGTTTTGGGGTTTAGCACGGGCTCTGCCGCCCGGCGAGGGCCGAACGCAAAACCGGTTAGCTCCGCGCCGTCAGGTTTTGGGAGCGTTATCAAGCCGCGACCGCAACACCGCGTGCAGCTTCGGACCGGCCGCTAAGGCCGAGGGCTGGACGACATCCGCGCGGTTGTAGCGCGGCTCGGCGCCGTCCACGGAGGTCAGTAACCCGCCCGCCTCGCAGATCACCAGATCGGCCGCCGCCAGGTCCCAATCGTGCAGGGAGGCCATGGTGATGGCGGCGTCGAACTTGCCCGCCGCGACCAGGGCGACGCGATAGGCGATCGAGTTCGGGTTCTCGACATGCATCGGCGGCCACGGCTGCTCCCAGCGCGGATGGTTGAACGTCGCCTTGCTCGCCAGCATGTTGGAATCTTCGAGGTTCGCGACCGCCGAAACGTGGAGGCGCGTGCCGTTGAGAAAAGCGCCGTCACCCGCCGCGGCGGTGAAGCATTCGTCCGTAATCGGATTATAAACGCAGGAACTCACCGGCCGTTCGTTCTCCACCACCGCGACGCAGGTGGTGATATGTGGGCGGCGTTTAACAAACGCGAGGGTGCCGTCGATCGGATCGACCACGAAGATGCGGCTGGCCGAGAACCGCGAGCGGTCGTCTTCGCTTTCTTCCGACAGCCAGGCGTAATCCGGCCGGGCGGCGCGCAACTGCTCGGTCAGATATTTGTTGACCGCCAGATCGGCTTCGGTCACCGGACTGCCGTCGGATTTGCTCCAGGTCTTCCAGTGACCGGCGAAGATTTCGCGCGCAATGGCCCCGGCCTCACGCACGCTTCGTTCGATGAGTTC
>JAATGK010000497.1 GCA_015654715.1 Alphaproteobacteria bacterium | reverse complement strand
CTAGATCACGACAAGCGCCTGATCTGCGTCGCGCTGATTGATGCGGTGGACGAAGCCGGTTACTTGCGCGCCGATCTCGAAGACATGGCCGCGCGGCTTGGCACCGATAAGGCCCAGGTCGAGGAAATTCTTCATGTGTTGCAGGGCTTCGATCCCGTCGGAGTCGCCGCCCGCGATCTCGCCGAATGTCTGGCGTTGCAGCTCAAGGACAAAGACCGCTTCGATCCGGCGATGGCGACGATGGTCGCCCACCTCGATCTGGTAGCGCGCCGCGACATGAACCAGCTGGCGCAGCTCTGCGGCGTCGATACGGCCGACATCGCCGACATGCTGGCGGAAATCCGGGCGCTGAGCCCCAAGCCTGGCCTCCAGTACACCTCCGATACGGTGCAGCCGGTGGTACCCGACGTGATCGTGCGCGAAGGTCCCGATGGCGGCTGGGCGATCGAGCTCAATTCCGACACCTTGCCGCGACTTCTCGTTAATGCGCGTTATTTTGCCAAAGTTTCGGCCCATGCCCGCGACAAGGACTCCAAAACCTATCTCACCGAGTGCCTGAACAACGCCAACTGGCTGGTGAAGAGCCTGGACCAGCGCGCGCGTACCATTCTCAAAGTCGCCGCCGAAATCGTGCGTCAGCAGGACGGCTTTCTCACTTATGGCGTGCGGCATTTGCGGCCGCTCAATCTGCGCACCATCGCCGACGCCATCGGCATGCACGAATCGACGGTCAGCCGGGTGACATCGAACAAATACATCGCTACGCCGCGCGGCTTGTTCGAACTGAAATATTTTTTCACCGCCTCGATCCAATCGCTGGACGGCTCGGAAGCCCACTCGGCGGAAGCGGTTCGCGATCGCATTCGCGAGATGATCGAACGCGAAGAGCCCCGCGAAATCCTGTCCGACGATCGCATCGTTTCGCTGCTGACCGCCGACGGGGTCCATATCGCACGCCGCACCGTGGCGAAGTACCGCGAATCGATGCGCATCCCGTCTTCGGTCGAACGGCGCCGGCTCAAGGTAGGAGAATCCCTGAATTCCGGGCTTCGCTGATTTCAAGCGTTGACTTTGAAAAAGCCGCGGACTAATGGTCCGCGCCCTTCGGACGGGACCCTTTCGGGATTACGGAAAAGGCCGGGAAACCGGCCCGAGTGGGACAGAAACAGGCACGACAGTTTTGCAACAAACGATCGGGTAGCGCGTTCGAATTTGGTGTTTTCCTCTTCTTCGTTGCAGAGAAGGTTACCGTAGGGCCGTCATGCAGATCTCCGACTTGCTTAGTCCTGAGGGCGTGCTTCCGTCTCTGAAAGTGAAAGACAAGAAGCAGCTTCTGCAGCAGCTTGCCGACAAGGCGTCGCTACTCACCCGCGTTCCGTCGCCGCGTATTCTCGAAACGCTGGTGGAACGCGAGCGCCTCGGCACCACCGGCGTTGGGCAGGGCATCGCCATCCCGCACGGCCGTCTCACCGAGATCAAGAAGATCACCGGCATTTTCGCCAAACTCGAAACGCCGATCGAATACGAAGCGGTGGACAACCAGCCGGTCGAACTGGTCTTCATGCTGCTGGCTCCTGAAGGCGCCGGCGCCGATCACCTCAAGGCGCTTGCGCGCGTGTCGCGTCTGCTGCGCAATCAGTCGGCTTGCGAGAAGCTGCGCAAGGCGGCGACCAGCGAAGCGTTGTATGCGATTCTTACCGAGCCGCCGGCGGCGACCGGTTCGGTCGCGGCCTGAGCCAAAAAGCCCGTCTATTCGGCGGGATTCGGCCCGCATTTGTCAGACACATCTTTCATTAAGTTGAATCCGGTAGATTTAAGCGGCCCGCAAGTTGTGCGGGGAGGGCGCAATTGGTCGGCGACCTGGTTTATGTCTATCTGGACAGCTCCGATGAGCCTTATCGATATCGCCGACAGTGCCACCCACCCGGACTTGGTTCGCGTTGCCGAATGCTATGACAAGCTGGCCGGCGACCGTTTGATGCCGCTGCGTGCCGATTTCAACCCGGGCCGCTTTCGCTGGATGGTCGGGCGCATGTATCTGATCGACGTCCTCGACGGCGGCGCCGATTACCGATTCCGCCTGTGGGGCGATTTTCTGCAAGTCGTGTACGGTCTCGACCTCACTGGCCGGCGGCTGAGCGAAATGGAAGCACAAGGGCTGCTTGGTACCCTCCGGCCGCATTACGACGACATCGTCGCGGCCAAAGCGGTACGCTTTCATCCCGGTGCCGCGGTCTGGCCCAATGGCGCCTGCATCCAATACCAGAGGCTGATGCTGCCGTTTACGGACGACGAGGGCAGGGTTTCACTCATCCTCGGCGCCGTGGCGAGCACGGTGCCTAACGAAGATCTG
>JAATGK010000163.1 GCA_015654715.1 Alphaproteobacteria bacterium | reverse complement strand
GCCGAAAGTCACATTGCCAGTGACCTGCGAAACATGCGTAGCGTTGCCGACCAGATCGAGCACCTGTTTGTTGCCGCCGCCGAATAGGATGTCGCCGATGATGATCGCCGACTTGGACGCGGTGGCGTAATTCTTGATCGTGGTACCGTTGTTGATACCCGCGACGACGATCGCGTAAGCGATCTGGCTGTTGTTGTCGGGCGCCGACGTCGTCGTGCCAGACGTGGAGGTATAACCGGCCACCGCCGAGATCGTGCCGGAGTTGACGATCGACGCCAGCGTGCCGGAATCGTCTTCGATGGCGACCGCCACCAGCGGATCAGTGGCGGAACTAGACATTTGAGGTGTGCCCGACGCATCCTTAGGGTTGCCCGCCAGGCTGGCAGTGGTGGTCGTCGCCGAGGCGGAGATCGTGCCGGTGTTGATCAGCGAGGGTACGTAGGAGTTAGCGCCGGAAATCCAGATGGGGCGTGCCGTACCACCACGGGTGCCACTGACCACAGCTGAGATCGAGCCGCCGGTGGAGGTATCGCCTGACACCACAAGGGCCGCCTGATTGCCCGGATCGCCGCCCGAACCCGGCGCGTTCTTCACCGCTTCGTTGGGCATGAACTTCACATAGTCGCCGATGACGAGGCCGTAGGCAGAGACACCGCTGCTGGTGCTGGCGTCGTTGGAGGTCTGAGCTGAGGCCGAGATCGTGCCGGAGCTGAACATGCCGCCGGTGAGGATGGTCTCGAACCCGGTGCCGAGGCCGCCGAGCTGTATCGCGGTCGTCGGCTTGTTGAAGTTGGAGTAGGACGCCGTGACCGAACCGCGGTTGTAGAAGCTGAACCCCGGATTGGTGCTGTCGGAGTAGACGTAGAGGTAAAGCGGGCCGGTCTGCGTCATCGTTGCAGCCGAGGGGGTGATCAGAATCGCCGGGCTCGTGCCTTGGGTCGATACGCTGCCCGCGGTCGACGCTGCGGCCGCGGAGCTGGCGCCGCCGATCGACACGCCGCCGCCGCCGCTGGCGGTGCCGATGCTGGCGCCGATGACGAGGGCCGAGCCGGCTTCGGGGTTCGTCGTCGTGTTGATCTTGCAACTACCACTATAAATGCAGCTGTTGTTGTCGTTGCTCAGCACCGAACTGGCCAGCGCACCCTCGATGTCGAGGGCACCGGTGATGCCCTGCCCCGCGATCTGCATGGCGACAGCGCTTTGACCGTAGGCGCTGAGTGTACCGCCCGAAGCGACGGTCAGGTTGCCGTTGATTTGGCCGTAGGACAATAGGCCGTAGACGGCGGCCGCCGTGTTGTTGGTCGTTGACGCCTGGGTACTGACGGCGCCAGCGATGGTCAGATCGCCTTTCAGGACGCTATATTGCGTGGCGACGTCGCTGACGGTGCCGATCTGGATGGCTACCGACTTGTCGCCGGTGACGGTGAGCGTCGAACCGGTGGCCAATGTGATATCGCCCGTGAAGGTGCAGACCGCCGAGCACGAGGCGCTGTCGAGGAAGATGCCGTACTTGCCCGTTCCCGAACCGTTGGCCAAGGTCGTCGATGCGCCATCGAGATAGATGCCGGTGTTTGCGGCGGTTGATGAGGAGGTGAGGCCGGTGATCGAGGTGCCGGTGTAGTTCGGGTTAACGCTCATATCGACATGGATCGCTGAAGCGCCGTCCTTGTCTTTGGCCGTGATCGTTCCCTGGTTGAGAAGCCAGTTGTTGGAGTCGATCGTGATGGCGCCTTGGGCGTTTCCGCTCGAAGTCACCGATCCGCCGCTCTGGATGATGATGTTGCCGGCGTTCTCGTTGCCGACGTTGTTCGTCAGCTTGGCGCCCGTCGTGTAGGGATCGGATTTCTGGTCCGATGACGTGAGCGTGGTGTCGGCCAGGGCCGCACTGGTGAACAGGGCCACGGCGGCAGTGGACAGCATCAAAATGCGCTTGCTCAAGGGCTTACCTCGCATCGTCATAGCTCATGGACCGGCACAACCGCTCCGGATATATTTGTCTTAAGGCAACATAAAGCTTCGCGATTCCCCAGACCTACCCCGGCCTTGCGAAACTTTACAGAGCTTTGCATGTGTGACCTAGCGTTGACCGCCAGCAAACGCAAATTTCTCGTTTTTAATCAGACGTTAGCGTGTTCGCCCAAAACTGCCCCTCAAGAGGGTTAACAGGGTCACGACGTGCCATCTCCATGAGCGGCAGCCACCAAGCCTTTGCCAAGCTGACCCAAAAGGATGCCGCGGAGGCCGCGACACGCCATGAAACCCTGTATTCCGGCCGTATCGGCGGGGCCAGGGCGGTGTTCGCCTTTAACGACCTCAGCGGTCTCGACCTCTCCGGGCGCAACCTCGCCGACGCCGATTTCACCGGTGCGATCCTGGAGGGAACCAACCTTTCCAAGTGCCGGCTCGACTCCTCCAGCTTCTTCGGCGCCGACCTCAGGCGCGCGAATCTGACGCAAGCCAGTCTCAGGCGTGCCGATCTGCGCGGCGTGTGCCTCAAGGGCGCCGACCTGACGGGTGCCGACCTGTTCGAAGCGGACCTGCGCGAGGGAACCATCGCCCAGAAGGAACGGTCGGGCAATTTACGGGTGATGCAGCACGAGGTGGGGCCGACCGAATTGCCCGGCGCGAGGCTGCAATTCGCCAATCTGGAGCGCGCCAAGCTCAACGGCGCCATGGCCGTCCAAGCCGACTTCACCGACGCCATGATGAAGAATTGCCGGCTGGTCCGCGCCAATCTGCGCCAAGCCACGCTCAAGGGCGCCAATCTCGAAAACGCCGACATGTCGGGCTGTAATCTCACCGGAGCGAATCTGTCGGGCGCGGTGCTGGTCGGCACCAATTTCGAAATGACCGTGCTGGACGGGGCCGATCTCTCCAACACCCTGACCGCCAAACAGACCGGCCCCGATCCGGGCAAAATGCCGGTCAATCCGGAGGCGATGCTCGATGCCCATGCCCGTTGGGCCGAATCGAGCGGCCGTGAAGGCACGCCCGCCGATCTTACCGGCCTCGACCTGCGACGCATCGCTGGCCTCAACACCCGTCAGCTCACCGCATTAATCGCGCCAGGGGCGGTCCTCTATGGCCTCGATCTCGAAGGCGCCTCGCTGCAAGGCTCGAACCTGTCGGGCGCCGACCTGCGCAGCGTGCGCCTCTGCGGCGCCGATTTGCGCGGGGTCAATCTGACGGGGGCACGGCTGACGCGGTCGGACCTGCGCGATGCGCGGCTGGGGCCGCTGGTCATCGGCGACAACCGCCTGCTGCCGTCACGCCTGGAGCGGATCGAAGCCCGCTACGCCGATTTTCGCGGCGCCGATTTGAAGGCGGCATCCTTCCGCGGCGCCGATCTCAGCTACGCCAACCTGCGCGACGGCCATTTCCGCGACAACAATTTCGAAGGCGTGACGCTCACGGGCGCCAAACTGCCCCAGGCGCTGGTCGATACGCTGATCAAGAATCTCTGAGAAGAACTACCTGTCCGCCGCCGGTACGGGCTCGATGCGCGGCGCCGTCCGTTGCCGCACGAACTGGCCGAGCCGCTGCAAGCTGACCCGCGCTTCCGGCACATGGCTGTTGGCCTGGAAGCAGTGCTGCATGCCATCATAGATCTCGACACTAACCGGCACCCCGGCTTCGGCGGCGCGGTCGCCGAGGCGGCTGGCATCGTCGCGCAGCATCTCAAGCGAGCCGGCATGCACCATGATCGGCGGGAAATCCTTGAAATTGGCGAACACCGGCGAGGCGTAGGAATCGGCCGGCGGCGCCTTTTTCAGATAATGGCGGGCACTGACGAACAACAGCTCCCACGACAAAGCCGTGTCCTTGGGGGCGTTCTGCAGCACGCTCCAGCCGGTCAGCGTCATATCGGCCCAAGGCGACATCGCCAGACAGCCGGCTGGCATCGGCAATTTGGCATTGCGGATGGCGAGCAGCACCGAAAACGCCAATCCGCCACCCGAGCCCGACCCGGCCAGCACGATGGCGCCCGGCGGCATGCCGCGAGCGATCAGTTGGCGATAGGCGTCGAGGCCGTCGCGCACCGCCGCCGGAAAGGCGAATTCGGGCGCCAGACGGTAATTGAGGGAAAACGCGGTCGCTTCGGAAGCGTGCGCCAGTTTGGCGATCAGGGCGCGATGGGTCTCGGGCGAACCGGAAATGTAGCCGCCGCCGTGAAAATAAAGGATCAGCCGCGACGGCGACGAGGTCTTGGTCTTAACCCATTCACCCTTTACCGGGCCGAGGTTGACCGGCTCGAACACGCCGTCGCGCGGTACGGCGCCGAAGCGGTCCGACAAATAGGTGTACTGCCGGCGCAGTTCGGCAACATCGGTCTCAGCCTCAACCGCGCGCGGTGTGGCCATGCGCAAGTACCGATCGAAGAACGAACTTTGCCAGCTAGGCATGTGGGGGTTTCCCGAAGACACTCAAGGTTTACTCCAACCGCTTGGGCAAAAAAAGAAGAGCCGGGGAAAACCCCGGCTCTTCGTTAATCTCAATCGGGTCGCTTAGGCGGCCTTGCCTTCGATGCTGGTGAGGTTGGCAGCGTCAGGCTGCGTGTTGATGGTGATCCGGCGCGGCTTTTTCTCCTCGGGGATCAGGCGCTCCAGATCGACGTGCAACAGGCCGTTCTCAAGCTTGGCGGCGCGCACTTCGACATGATCGGCAAGCTGGAAGCGGCGCTCAAAGGCGCGTCCGGCGATGCCTTGGTAGAGGTAGCCGCGGTTGTCGCCCTCGGCGGCAGGCTCCTTCTGACCGGTCACGGTCAGAACGCCTTCCCTGACCTCAATGGCGAGGTCCTTCTCGCCGAAGCCGGCCACGGCCAGCGTAATGCGGTAATGGGTGTCGTCGGAGCGCTCGATATTGTACGGCGGATAGCCGTTGGATTGTTCGGTAAAGCTGTCCATCAGGTCGAACAGACGGTCAAAACCGACGGTTGAACGGAACAGCGGCGAAAGATCAAAGGTACGCATGGGTCAAACCTCCTAAAAGCGTTCGATTTCCGGTTCCTGCCCTTGCGGGGCCAGGAGCACTTTCCTCAACCAGGAGCCTTGTGGCCTCCCGGCTTTTATTAGGTGGGGATCGCTTTGGAGGGTTTCAAGGGGGCTACCAGACAAGCCAGTGCCACAATCCCAGACCCCACAACAGGGCGAGAAGGCCGTAGCTGATCAAGTCGACTTGGCGGACCGTCAGATCGAGGCCGGTGGCGCTGCGGATCAATAGCTGGAGCCAAGCGCCCTCCTCGCCGTTCCCGGGGTCGCGCCAGCGTCCGGTCCGGATCAGCGATTCGAGATTGTTGAGGGCGCAGGTGTTCCGGTTCAGCGGCCAATGCAGCGCCATCAGCGGCAGGAACGCGACATAGAACACCACCTGCGGCAGGGCCCATCCGATCAGGATGTAGACCAAAATCGCGATATGCAGCAGCAGGAACGCGAGACCGAGAGCGTCGCGCCGACGGCTGCCTTCTGCCATGTGAAGTCCCGCCCTGTGGGGTAACGACTTGCACCATGCCTGTTGTGCGGCGCGCTGACAAATGATGAAATTGGAGGGTGAGCGGGCGCAAGCAGAGGGATCGCCATGAACGCGCGAGTTGACACGATCATCAGCGAAATGGACAAGCGGCTCGGCGCCAATTCGGGTCTAGGCGGCACGTTGAAGTTCGATTTCGGCGAAGCGGGCAGCATCTTCATCGACGGCACGTCCGAGCCCAATGCGGTGATCTCCGGCGACGGCAAGACCGCCGACTGCACCATCACGCTGAGCCTCGAGACTTTCGAAAGGCTGATCTCGCGCCAGCTCGATCCCACCAGCGCCTTCATGCAAGGCAAGCTGCGCATCGCCGGCGACATGGGGCTCGCCATGAAGCTCTCGCCGATCCTGCAACGCGCCCAAGGCTGACCGCCACGGTTGATGCTGTCACACTTGCCGGGTTTTCTCCTTCCCAGGTGGGGGGAGACATGGCGCATTTCACATTCGATTTTTTGACGGCGCGCGATGGCCGGCGCCTGCGTTACGGCGTGTTCGAGCCGGAAAAACCGAGCCGCAAATTCTGCGTGCTGCTCTCGGGCCAGACCGAATTCATCGAAAAATATCTCGAAGTCATTCATGAGTTGACGGGGCGCGGCTTCACCGTCGCGACGTTTGACTGGCGCGGCCAAGGCGGCAGTGCGCGGGCACTGGCCGATCCGCTCAAATGTCATGTCGGCAGTTTTGCCGAATTCGACGGCGATCTGGCGAGCTTCATGGATCAAGTCGTCGCCAAGTACACCGCCGCCGCGCCGCTGGTACTGGCCCATTCGCTGGGCAGCCATCTGGCTGTGCGCGCGCTGCACGATCACCCACAGATGTTCCGCGCCGCCGTACTGGTGGCGCCGATGCTGGGGATCGCCACCCGCGGCTATCCCGGCTGGCTGACACGCGCCATCACCGCTTTGCAAACCCGGGTGGGCAAGGCTGAGGCGTTCGCTTGGGGCATGGCGCGGCGCGATCCGCATTTGATCACCTTCGAGCGCCAGCTTTGCACCTCCGATGCGGCGCGGTTCGAACGCACCCAAAATATCTTGCGCGCCCATCCCGCCATTCGGCTTGCCGGTCCGACCTGGGGCTGGATCGAAGCGGCCTATCGCTCGCTGAAACAAACCGCGGCGCGCGGATATGCCGAAGCGATCCAAACCCCGACCCTGATCGTCGGCGCCGGCCACGACCGCATCGTCCTGACCGAAGCCACCCGCCGCTTCGCCGCGCGCCTGCCGCACGGACGCTATGTCGAATTCGAAGCCAGCGAACACGAAATCCTGATGGAACAAGACGCCATCCGCGCCCGGTTCTGGAAGGAGTTCGACAGATTTGTCGGAGCGGCTGGAATCTAACCGCGCGCCTACTTCTTCCCCACAATCAACGCGTTAAGCGAGCGTTCGAGGTTCTTGCGGGCGCGGGTTTCCAGATTGC
>JAATGK010000186.1 GCA_015654715.1 Alphaproteobacteria bacterium | reverse complement strand
TTATCTCTTCCGTGATATCAGCGAGCGGATTCGTCTGGATTCGGCCCACCAGCTTCTGCTTCACACTCAGCGCGCGCTTCTCAATACGATGGACCAGGCGCTGGCGCTGTTCGGACCGGATGGGCGTTTGCACATGCACAATGACGCCTTCGCCAGCCTTTGGGAAATCAGCGAGAACGAATTGGCGGACGAGCCGCATCTCACCAAGATCGCCGAACTCTGCGCCGACCGCACCGGCCGCGACGGCATCTGGAGCATGATAGCCTCCGGCGTGAATTCCAGCCAACCCGAGCGTCTCGGTGAATGGGGCGATCTGGCACGCGCCGACGGCAAGGCCTTGTCGCTGTCGCTCAAGCGCCTGCCTGATGGCGCCACGCTGGTGACCTTTACCGATAACAGCGAAGTGGCGCGCTTCTCCGAAGTGATGGAAAAGCCGAAGCTGGTGACCGCCGCTTAGGTTCAGAGCCGCAAAACGGATCGTTCGCCGTTACGCCGGAATGCGCTGAGCCTGATCGAGCACATTGTGCGCAGCGTACATCGACTGAATCCAGCGCAGAACGCGCAGAGGGCCGACGTCGCGGGGGATGACATCCATCACGCCGACGCAATTCAATTCCGAGACGGTAAGCTCACAGCCGGGATCGACGATCACAAGCGCCGGCGTTTCGATGCCGTAATCGCGAAACAAACGCAGGGTGCGATAGCCCGTGTCGCGTGGCATATCGATGACAAGGCACAAGGCGTCACCGTAGATGCTTGCATCCTCGGCCGTTTGCGGTGTCCACACCTGAAGACCACAGCACAGCAAAACCGCCTCGAGCTCGCTACCGCCGGGCAGTCCCGCGCTGATAAGACAGACACCACGTACCATCACCGTACCTCGGATTTCGGAAGCAAAAACCGTGTACTCGCCCACCGCAATCTACAATCCGGTGTTCTGCCTATCGTATCTGTCCGATATTGGGACAATGTGTACTGTGGTTTCCGCGTACATCATTTTGTATGTAATTATGACAACGATGCGGCGGAACAGGCCGGGATTTGTCACGTCTTGCTCGCATCTCTTCGTAAACACTGTGTTTTGCCGGCGCTAGTGCGCGGGCGGATGGCGCATTGATGATCAACGCTCCTCCCATCTGCATTGTCGACGATGACGACGACGTGCGGGCGTCGTTGCGCCAGCTGCTGGAGACTGCCGAGTTCACCGTCCGGGATTACGCCAGCGCCGCCGAATTTCTTGGCGACGATGTCCTCGGTGCGGCTTGCGTCATCACCGATCTTTGCATGCCGGGTATGGACGGGCTGGCGCTTCAGCGCGAGGTTACCCGCCGCCGCCGCGATCTGCCCGTCGTCATCGTGTCGGGCCACGGCGCAATTGACCTCGCCGTTCAGGCGATGAAGGCCGGCGCCATTGATTTTCTGGAGAAACCGGTCGAAGGCGGTCAACTTCTGGCCAGCATCCGCCGCGCCATCGTCATCGGCGAATGCACCCGCACAAAAAACACCGAAGCGCGTACGGCGCGGCACCTTCTGGGCCTGCTCACCCCACGGGAAAAGCATGTCCTGGACGAACTCGTCGTGGGGAAATCCAACAAGGAAGCGGCGCAGAAGCTTGGTATCTCGCCGCGCACGGTGGAAGTCTACCGGGCGCAGGTTATGAACAAACTGAAGGCGCACGGCCTGTCAGACCTTGTACGTATGGCCATTGCCGCCCAGCGCGGCTGTGCCGGCAATTAGTTTCGTCGCCCGGAGCAATCAGAGATTAAGCTGTTGGGACCACTCTCGCGCGCGAAACATGCGCCGCGCCATCCCATGTCCCACTCCGCCGGTATTCTGGATATCCCCGACGACACGAATTTGTCGCCGCAAACACTCGAGCGGATTCTGGTCGCTCACGCCACGCACGTCGCGCTCGTGCGCGGTGGCAAGCGCGCCGAGTTGGCGTTCGCCCGGCTGGCCCATGCCCGACTCTCCCATCGCGTTCTTGCGGACGCCGATCTTTCGGGCGCCGTTCTCATGGGCGCCGATCTCACCTATGCCGACTTCGTGAGCACGGTTCTCTATTGCGCCGATCTGCGGCTGGTCGACGGACGCTATTGCGATTTCTCTCATGCCGACATGCGCGGCGCTACGCTCACCGGCAGCGACTTATCCCATGCCAAACTCGACTATGCCGATTTGCGCCCCGGCCGCCTGGTCAAACGCGACCGCCACGGCAACGACGAGATCATCGACCGCACCGGCAATGCCGCAAACGTCGATTTCCGCAACTGCTCGCTATGCGGTTCGTCTTTTGAAGGAGCTTTCCTGCAAGGTGCCAATTTCAGCGGTGCCATCATCCACGCCGCGCGCTTCAAGAACGCCCATCTCGACAAAACCAATTTCGAAGGCACGGTGCTCAGCCAAATTCGCCTCGACGAGTTGCACCTTTCGGATTCCGTCCTGAAGACTTGCGTGGTCGCGCCGGCGATCGCCGCCGCCGCCGCGGTGCACCACCGCCTCGCCGCGGTGCTTGAGCAGCATCAGCGCTGGGTCGTCTCCGACGGCCGCAGCGGCGCACCGGCCGTGCTAGACGGCGAGGATTTGCGCCCGCTCGGCCGCGACCTAGCCAAGTACCAGCTAACGGCCGTTTCGGCGCGCCACGCGCTTGCGGTGGCGGTCAATTTCACTGGCATGCAGCTACAAGGCGCCAACTTCGAGAACGCCGACTTACGCGGTGCCAATTTCGAGCGCGCCGATCTGCGCGGCGTCAAATTTCGCGGCGCCAAACTATCGCACGCCCGCTTCGCAGGCGCCGACGTGCGCAGCCTTCTGCTCAAATCCGGCGAGCGTCTCGATTTCGATATCTACCGGGCCGAAGTGACCGACGAGCAACTCGCCGGGACCCGCACGCAACCGTTGCCCGCCCCGAGATGACGGCCGCGCCGCAAACTCCGGAAATTAAAGTCCGTTCACAGACGACTTAATCCTTACCCACCAACAACCTAAGGTTTAGGCCGCCAACATTAATAATCTCCGCGGCGTTGTCATTTCCGCGGCCATGCGCATTGTAAGCTACGGAAATCATCACCCGCTCGACGCGACGGGAGCTTGAATGTCTCCGAAAGCAGCCAATTCAATTGACGCCTATGTCGCCGGAAGGTTGCGCACCTACCGCAAGCAGCTCGGGTTTTCTCAAGGCGAGATCGCCAAACAGCTCGG
>JAATGK010000269.1 GCA_015654715.1 Alphaproteobacteria bacterium | reverse complement strand
TGATGGCGAACGCGTCGATCAAATGGCGATTGGCGGTCGCCGCCGGCATGTGGACATGGGTGACGGCAACATCCGCCGTCAGCGCGCCGCGGAAATAGGCGATTAGCCACGGCAGATAAAGGCTGGCATCGCGGCCGCCTTCGGCATGGGCGAAGCGCATCAATTGTCCGCTCACCGCTTCGATCGCCGCCGTCCGCAGGAAGGTGCCGGCCGAACGAGGGGCGAACGCCAGCAAAACCAGGGGACGGCGGCGGCCGAGTTCGCGGGCCACCGTGAGCAGCTCGCCTTCGAACTGCCCGTCGATGTTCGGCGAAGTGAAAAGGGCCGTCATCGCGGCGGGCCCCAGAACAGCATCGGCGGCGTTATCCATCCGTCGAATCTAATCGGCGTTGTTTAACCCGGTTTTTCCGGGCCACATCAATCTGTCGCCCATGCGTCGCAGCATCCACTTTGCGACAAATTCGGGATATCGTGGCGTAAATTTCATCGCTTATTTCGCCGCGCCAACGACGCCCCCGCGGCGTTTCCATCATCTCCCGCCGGGACGGCGCCGCATCGGCGTCACGCACCGGTTGCAGCGGTTTTGATAAAATCAATGAAGGCGCGCAAGGGCTCGGGTACCAGCCGGCGCCCGGGATAATAAAGATAGGGCCCGGAAAATCGCGGCCACCAGGGCTCAAGAATGGGTTCAAGCGCGCCGCCCGCGAGATGAGGCCGCAGCCAGTCCTCGAAATGGTAGATGACGCCAACCCCGGCGACCGCCGCATCGACGAGCAGATCGGCGCCAGCCCCAAGCTGCACCATCAGCGGTCCGGTGGGATCGACCCGGACCACTTCGCCGTTGGCCTCGAATTCCCACGGTGGCATCGCGCCACTGGCAAACCGTCCTCGCAGGCAATCGTGATCGAGCAGGTCGCGCGGATGCCGCGGCCGCCCGCGCCGATCCAGGTACGCGGGGGATGCGGCGGTCGCGAAGCGCTGGATGCGCGGCCCGATCGGCACCGCGATCATGTCCAACTCCAATCGCTCCTCGTAGCGGATGCCGGCGTCGCACCCGGTCGCGATCATGTCGACGAAGTTGTCGTCCACAATGACTTCCAGCCGGATGTCTGGATAAGCCGCCAGAAAGGCCGGGATGATATCCGGCAGCACCAGCCGTGCGGCGCTGACCGGGACGTTGAGCCGGAGCGTGCCTGCTGGCCGGTCGCGGAAGTTATTGACGACATCGAGCGCCGCTTCCACCTCGGTCAGGGCCGGACCAAGCCGTTCCAGGAGTCGCTTGCCTGCTTCGGTTGGAACGACACTGCGCGTGGTCCGATGCAGCAAGCGGACGCCAACCCGGACTTCCAACCGGCGCACCGCTTCGCTCAGTCCCGAGGCGCTGAGACCGAGGACGCGCGCGCCATCGCGAAAGCCTCCGGCTTTTGCCACCGCCAGAAATACGCTCAGATCGTCCAGACTGGTACGCATTGTTCGATATATCGTACAACCCGTGCAAATTGTGCCTGTTTTCGCGCACCCTCACAAGGCATAGTACTAGGGCGTCAACCTCGAGACCGATCATGACCACACGATCCGCTACTTTCCCGCTTACCGGCACGCTTGCTGGGCACTCCGTTCGCCGGCTTGGCTATGGCGCGATGCAGCTCGCCGGGCCGAATGTTTTCGGGCCGCCCAAGGACCGCAGCGAAGCCCTGGCGGTGCTGCGCGCGGTGATCGCTAGCGGTGTGAACCACATCGATACCAGCGACTTCTATGGCCCGCACGTCACCAACCAGTTGATCCGCGAGGCGCTCCATCCCTATCCGGATGATCTCGTCATCGTGACCAAAGTCAGCGCCCGGCGCGGCAACGATGGCTCTTGGATTCCGGCGTTTTCGCGCGGGGAACTGACAGAGGCCGTGCACGACAATTTACGCAATCTGGGTTTGGACGTGCTGGAGGTGGTCAACCTGCGCAGCATGTTCGACGTCGAGCGGCCCAAGGAAGGTTCGCTCGAGGCGCCTTTGACCGTGCTTGCCGAGCTTCAGCACCAGGGTCTGATCCGCCATATCGGCCTCAGCAACGTCACCCCGACGCAGATCGCCGAAGGCCGCCGTATTTGCGAAATCGTTTGTGTGCAAAACCAATACAATCTGGTGCACAGAGCCGACGATGACGTGATCGCTGCGCTTGCCCGCGACGGCATCCCCTACGTGCCGTTTTTCCCGCTTGGCGGATTCACGCCGCTGCAATCTTCGATTTTGTCCGACGTCGCGCGAACCCTCGCCGCCACGCCGATGCAGGTCGCCTTGGCTTGGCTGCTTCGCCGCGCTCCGAATATTCTCCTGATCCCCGGCACGTCGTCGCGTTTGCATTTGCAGGAGAACCTTGCCGCCGCGGCGCTGAACTTGCCGGACGATGCGATCACGGCATTGGACGGCATTTCAGACCGCGTGCCGAAATAGGCCCGACACCAGGAAAATATCAATAATTGCTGTAATGCCGAGGATGACCGGAAAATCAGCGGCGAAGGGCGCAATGCATGCGTCCGGATCCGTGGCGACGCGTTTGCTGGCGCCCTGACGTCCTGGGCTACCCACCGAAGCGGATGTGCGTGAGCATCTCCGCTTTCGGCGTATTTAATCGAACAGGCTGGAGACGCTTTCTTCCTGGCTGATGCGGCGCATGGCTTCGCCGATCAGCGGCGCAATGGAAATGCGCCGGATGTTCGGGCATTTCATCACGTCGGGGGTGGCGGCGATCGAATCGGTTACCACCATCGACTTCAGCGCCGAGTTCTGCACCCGCGCCACCGCCCCGCCGGACAGAACGCCGTGGGTGGTATAGGCGCAAACCTGTTCGGCCCCGGCCTTCATCAGCGCTTCGGCGGCGTTGCAGATGGTGCCGCCGGAATCGACGATGTCGTCAATCAGGATACAGGAGCGTCCTGCCGGATTGCCGATGATGTTCATCACCTCCGACACGCCGGCGCGTTCGCGGCGCTTGTCGACGATGGCGAGATCGCAGCCCAGCCGTTTGGCCAGAGCGCGGGCTCGCACCACACCGCCGACGTCCGGCGAAACCACCATCAAATGATCGCCGGAGCCAAGCGCGTCTTTGATGTCTTTCACGATCACCGGCATGGCAAACAGATTATCGGTCGGGATGTCGAAGAAGCCTTGGATCTGGCCGGCGTGCAGATCGACCGTCAAGACACGGTTGGCGCCCGCCTCGGTGATCAAATTGGCGACCAGCTTGGCCGAGATCGGCGTCCGCGGTCCGGCTTTGCGATCCTGGCGGGCATAACCGAAATAGGGCACCACCGCCGTGATGCGCCGCGCCGAAGCACGCCGCAAGGCGTCGATGATGACGAGC
>JAATGK010000339.1 GCA_015654715.1 Alphaproteobacteria bacterium | reverse complement strand
TTCGGCGACCTCGAATATCCCGAAGAGACCCGGCTGAAGTACCGGTTTTTGGATCTGCGCCGCGAGAAGCTGCACAACAACATCATCCTGCGCTCGAAGGTGATCTCGTCGATCCGCCGCCGCATGATCGACCAAGGCTTCATGGAATATCAGACGCCGATTCTGACGGCGTCCTCGCCCGAAGGCGCGCGCGACTTCCTGGTGCCGAGCCGCCTGCATCCGGGCAAGTTCTACGCCCTGCCGCAAGCGCCGCAGCAGTTCAAACAGTTGATGATGGTGGCGGGCTTCGACCGCTATTTCCAGATTGCGCCGTGCTTCCGCGATGAAGATGCCCGCGCCGACCGCTCGCCGGGCGAGTTCTATCAGCTCGACGTGGAAATGAGCTTCGTCACCCAAGACGATGTTTTTGCTGCGGTTGAGCCGGTTCTGCATGGTGTGTTTGAAGAGTTCGCCGATGGCCGTTCGGTCAGCCCGGCGCCGTTTCGGCGCATCGCTTATGACGAGTCGATGCTGAAATACGGCGTCGACAAGCCCGACCTGCGCAATCCGATCATCATCACCGATGTCGGCGCGGTGTTCGACCGGCCCGACGTGGCTTTCAAGGCGTTCAAAGGCAAGACCGTGCGCGCCGTTCCCGCTCCGGGCGCCGCCAGTCAACCGCGCTCGTGGTACGACAAACTGGAAGCCTGGGCCAAGACCGAGCAAGGCGCTGCAGGCCTTGGCTACATCGTGTTCGAAGACAAAGGCGGCGTGCTGACCGGCAAGGGTCCGATCGCCAAATTCCTGCCCGCCGAAGCGCAGGCCGAACTGGTGCGCATTGCCGGGCTGAAGGCGGGCGATGCGGTGTTCTTCTCGGCCAACGCCAAGAAGGATCGCGCCGCGGCGCTGGCGGGCCAAGTGCGCATCAAGCTGGGGCGCGACCTCGGCCTGATCGACGACAAGAAATTCGAATTCTGCTGGATCGTCGATTTTCCGATGTACGAGTGGAACGAAGACGAGAAGAAGATCGATTTCTCGCACAATCCGTTCTCGATGCCCCAGTTCGACCGCGAGAAATTCCTGGCGCTCGATCCCGCCGATCAGGACACCGTTTTCGGCATTAAGGCGTATCAATACGACATCGTCTGCAATGGCATCGAGCTGTCGAGCGGCGCCATCCGCAACCACGATCCGGATGTGATGCTGAAGGCGTTCGAGGTTGCCGGTTACAAGCGCGAAGAGACCGAAGAAAAATTCGCCGGCATGCTGAATGCGTTCCGCTATGGCGCCCCGCCGCATGGCGGCACCGCACCGGGCATCGACCGCATCGTCATGCTGCTCGCGGGCGTCGATAATCTGCGCGAGGTCATCCTGTTCCCGATGAACCAGCGCGCCGAAGACCTGATGATGAACGCCCCCAGCGAACCGACGCTGCAACAACTGCGCGAACTGCACATCCGTGTGGTCAAGCCGGAGAAGTAGACTCCGGTTTTATCTCAGTGCATCAGCCACCGCACTTCGGCCTTCCAGGGCACGGCGACCGGCTGGCTGTCTTTCAACGCCGGCTTGTAGCGCCACGTTCTGGAGCAATCGACCGCCGCATCGTCGAGCGCCGCGTAGCCGCTGGAAGCGACGACATGGATATTTTCCGTGTGTCCTTCCACCGTTATCGTGAACCCGATCGTGGTGGTACCTTGGGCGTGCTCGGCAACGGCGTCAGGTGGATAGTCGTGCAGGCAGATATGCGGGCGACCGACCGAACCCGGCAGCGCGTTGACCGGTGGCGGCACTGACGGATGATTGGCCAGCAGTGTGGTGGTGGTGTTGACCACCGGCGGTGAGCCCGGAGGCGGGAGCGGAGGTGGTGGTGCCATGCGTGGCAGAATGGGCTCCGGCGCCGGGAATTCGAGTATGGGATGGGCTCCGATCGCCCATTTCACGTCGTTGCGCCAGGCGATCTCAATCGGCTTCTGGTCGAGGATCGCGGGCTGATAATACCAGCCTTTGACACAGGCGACCGCGGCTTTGTCGAGCGCGGCGTTGCCGCTCGATTTCATGATCATCACCGCCTTGACGCTGCCGTCTTCACCGATGCGATAGCCGAGCGACGTGATGCCTTCGACGTGCGCGGCTTGTTCCTTTGCGGGATACGCGCTGAGGCAGTTGTGAGGTCCTTGTGCCACCGGTTTGATGGCGCCTGCGGGCACGACATCGTTGACCCAGCTTGGTGCGGGCGGTGGTAGTAGCAGTGGTGGTGGCGTCTGCGCCCAAGCAGCAACGGCTACCGAAATCGACGCGGCCAAAATCGCCAGATGTTTCATGATCGCCCCCCGCGATTGTATGCGGCCATCATAGCCGCGCCGCGCGTGACGGCGTGACGGGTCTTACGGCCGCACCACCCGGCGCTTGAGGTAATAGATGAGGCCGGCAATCGTGCTGTAGAGCGCCCAGGTGACGAGCACTTGGTAGCCGGGCACGATGGGCTTCAGCAGCGACGGCGCCAAGATGCCGACCGGCAGCGCCCACAGCAGACTGCCCAATGCACAGACGATGCGGCCGGCGACGGGATTGGCCAGAAGCTTGAAATAGAAAAGGAACGCAACCACCAGCGCGGCGAGGGCCGTGGCGCCGACCACGGCGAAAATGACAACGCCGACCGCGGCGCCGCCGGTTTGCTCGATGCCGAACTGCTTGACGATCCCTGCCAAGGCCGAGAAAGCAAGGCTGCCTGCCAATACCGCGAAGCCGATCGCGATGACCGCCGCTTCGAGATAGAACAGCGCCGCCTGGAGGATCAACGCGCCGCCGCTCGGTGCGCCGGGAGCGGCCGTTTTCGGCAGGCAGATGGCTTGGTCTTCGAAGGTGTCGGTGTTGGGGCGCGTACTCCCAGCCATGACGCGACCTTAACCGTAAATGGGGACGTTCGTCTTGCGGTTGTGCTGCGTGCGGCGACTATTTTTGATGCGCCTGAAAGTCAGTCGCGAACAATCGGGCGTGGTACAGTTAGCGCAAAGCTGACGACGAGGATTGGATGCGGGGCAGTATTGGCGTGGGGTTCGGGATCGCGGCGCTGTTCGCGGCGGGCGTGGTGGCGGTGGCGCTGTTCGGCGATCACCAAAGCTGGTTCGTCCGCGCCGCTAAGGCCAATGCGGCACGCTGCCTGACGGTGTCGCCGTGTTCGCGGCTGGTGGCGAACGGCAAAGTGATGACGAAGGCGCCGCCGCCGCTCATTGCCGCCAGCCCTTGTGCCAAGCCGGTCGCTTGGACTGAGGTGACGGCGATCTCCAGCGGCCCAACGAAGATCGTGCTGACCTGCAGCGACGGTGCGGCGTATCTCTATCACATGGGCACGCTCGCCGGCCGCGAGGCCGGAGGCGAGCAATGGATAGCGTGCAAAGACGCAAGCTGCCGCGCTGAAGCGGCGTGGTTCGGGCGGTGATCTAAATTGAATAACCTCGCCCTTGCGGGGAGGTCGGAGAGCCGAAGGCGATCCGGGTGGGGGCGGTGCTTATGCTGATGTCGGCCCCCCACCCGAAATGCTGCGCATTTCGACCTCCCCGCAAGGGCAGGGCTATCGCATATGGCGGATGAGGTCGAAGAGGAAGTTCTCGTCCCATCCGGCGCGTTTGATTTTGAGGCGGAGCGAAGTCTTGGTGTCGGGGTGTGCTCTGGCGACGTTGAGTGCCATTCGTCTGAGAACGGCG
>JAATGK010000316.1 GCA_015654715.1 Alphaproteobacteria bacterium | reverse complement strand
GGCACCGCGCTCGACGTCCACAATGCCGGAGCAGGCTGGGTCAAAGCGCTGCTCGATAACGCGGCACGGCCGTCCGGGGCACTGGTCTATAAGGGTCCCGACGGCGGCACCCTGACCGATGAGCAGTTCAATCGCCTCAAGCGCGAGTTGGAAGATTCTTATCAAGGCGCCGCTAACGCCGGCCGGCCGATGGTGCTGGAAGGCGGGCTCGAATGGCGCAGCATGAGCTACACGCCGTCGGAACTCGATTTCGCCAATTCCCGCGCCGTGGCGGCGCGCGAGATCGCGCTCGCCTTTGGCGTACCGCCGATGCTGCTCGGCATTCCCGGCGACAGCACCTATGCCAATTATCGCGAAGCCAATCTGGTGTTCTGGCGCCAGACGGTGTTGCCTTTGGTGGCCCGCACCGCCCGCGCCCTCACCAGTTGGCTGGCGCCGCGTTTCGGCGAGACTTTGCGCATCGGTTACGACGCCGATGCCGTCGACGCGCTGGCAATCGAACGCGAAGCGATCTGGGACCGTCTCACCAAAGCCAGCTTCCTCACCCTCAACGAACGCCGCGCCGCCGCCGGCTATTCGCCGGTGGAGGGTGGCGACACATTATGATCCCTTCCCAACGCCACCGCTGCCGCGCTAGGAATTGTGCCGGAGTCCGTCATGACCCTCGTCCCGAAAAGCTGCGGTGCCTGTTCGGTGTGCTGCAAGGAGCTGATGTTCGACATCGCGGGCAGGCGCATCCTGGCTGGCGTGATGTGTCCGCACGCGGCGCCGCCGCAGGGCTGCACCATCCACCAGACAAGGCCCGAGGTCTGCCGCGCCTATTTCTGCGGCTGGCATCACCTGCCCAGCCTCGGCGAGGACTGGCGGCCCGACACTTGCGAGGTGCTGATTTCGTTTCGCGAGGGACCGGCGCCCGATGGCAAGAGCGGCGGCATCGAGTTTGAACTGATCGGCGCCCGCGACCGGATTTTCTGGCTGCCGCTGGTCGAATACATCGCCACCCTGATCGCGGACAACGACCCGGTTTTTCTCTCGCTGCCGGGTGACGTCGGTTACCAGTCGCCCTGGGTCTATCTGAACGACATTGCACCACTCAAAGACGCCATCGCGAACCGCGATTTCGCCGCCACCACGGCAGCGCTGAGCCAGGCGCTGCAAATCTGTATCGATTATCCGAAAACGCCGCTGCCTGACGGCACGGTCTGAAACCCAACAGTTTCGAGACGGGGACCCAGGTGGAGGCTGTCGCTTCCCCCCGGCGAAGATGCGCGTCCGGCCCGCCTGGGTCCCCACCCATCGAGAGGAGATACTTGTGTCGCAATCGCGACTCGTTCAGTTCGGACCCGTGCGTCGCAGCAACAGGCTGCGGTGAATTTGCTCAAAAATGGCCATAAGTGGAATTAATATAATTTTAATGTCGGAAAATTCGATTATCTTTCAACCAGTTGGCTTAAATCCGGCGTTAATCGTTTCTCAAGGCCCTTGAAGCAACATCCGTTGACAAACATATCATGGTGATACATGACCCGAAGCCGTGACCGACACCATTCAGAAACTGGTCCCCGTGCCAGAGCCGTGGACGCCCACGCAGGCGACTGAGCGAATTAGACGGATCGCTCAGGAGGACTCGTTTGACTTGACGTTGACGGATCATGCCGAAGATCAGATGCGAGAGAGAGGGATCACGAGCCTTGATGTCACGTACGTGTTGAAAAGCGGGTTTGTTTACGACACGCCGGAAAAGGCGACCAGACCCGGATTATTTAAATACCTGATGTTGAACTCGACGCCGAACTCGAACCGCCGAGAAGTGCGGATAGCCGTTATTCCGTCAATGCAATCAACTCAGGCAAAAATTGTTACGGTGATGTGGGCCGACGAGCCAGTCACTGGAGGATGAAAAATGGAGAGAGAATATCGTTACACGGCCAGTGGGCTGGATAACGTCATCCTGGTGGGGTTGGAAGAGTGCGTAGACGATCACGGAGAAAAGTGCGTCACGATCCCTCGCATAAATAAATTACATGAGGCGATTGCGATGACCATACTCACGCGACGTGGCGGGATGACCGGTCCCGAGCTCAAATTTCTGCGTACCCTCATGGGGTTCACTCAGGCGGAGTTAGGCAAAATTGTCAATCGTGAAGCACTGACGATTGGCCGTTGGGAGCGTGGAGAGTTCGAGAACGATCCAAACGCGGAAGCAATCATTCGGCTTGTGGCGGCGGAGCGCCTACAGCTGAAGTTGGATGCGCCGATTGAGGATGTTACGGGATGGTGTTTCCAAACCGCCGACAAACCTGCAATCCGCATTGACGCCAGTGATCCTGATAACTACCGGCCGATAGCAGCATAACCCCGATACCACATAGTTCATTAGGGCACCCATGATCGGGTGCCCTTTTGTTTTGGAGGTCCCTCATGACCCTGACCGAAATCGTCCAGCCGGTGCTGGACAGGAAACTTCCGGCCGCCCTTGTGGCGGCTTTTTTGTTGCAGACGGCGGGCGCCTTGTTCTGGGCCGGATCAGCGGCCGAGCGCATCACCAGCCTCGAACGCATTGCGGCGTCGGAACAAGATTCCATCGCCCGCGTCGCCGTCTTGGAAAGCCAGATCGCCACCATCCGCGCCAGCCTCGATCGCATCGAGAACAAGCTGGATCGCAAACAAAACGAAAGGGGCGAATAGCAAATGGCGAATAGCGAATAGGGGGACAACGCACAAACCCTATTCGCTATTCGCTACTCCCTATTCGCTTTTCCCCCATGCCCCTCATCCGTACCGCCCGCCGGCCGCTGATGCGGCGGCCAACGCTTGCGCGCCTTGCCACGCTCGGCGCCGACGAATTCGAAGGCTATGCCTCGCTGTTCGGTGTGCCCGATGGCGCCGGCGACATCGTCCAGCGCGGCGCTTTTGCCGCCAGCTTGCGCCGCCGCCCGCCGCCCAACGTGCGCATGCTCTATCAGCATTCCGCCACCGAGCCGCTCGGCGTCTGGGATGAGATCAAGGAAGATTCACGCGGGCTTTATGTCCGCGGCCATCTCGTCCTCGATGTCCAGCGCGCCCGCGAAGTGCGTTCGCTGTTCGCCGAAGGCGCGCTCGACGGCTTGTCGATCGGCTTTCGCACCGTGCGCGCCAAAAGAGCGGGCAGCGGGCGCCTGCTCAGTGAAATCGAGCTTTGGGAAATTTCGGTCGTGACCTTCCCGCTGCTCGCCGGTTCCGCGGTCACGGCCGTCGGACGCGAGTAGCGAATGGCGAATAGCGAATAGTGGCACGCGCTCACTTTCCCTCCTCGAGATTCGCTACTCCCCATTCGCCCCATTTTGGAGTTCCACATGGCTCTTGAAACCAAAGCCATCACCCCCGATGCCAAGAATGCCTTCGACGATTTTCTTGCCGCCTTCGAAGCCTTCAAACAGGCCAATGACGAGCGCCTCGCCGAACTCGAAACCCGTTCGGCGGATGTCGTCACCGAAGAGAAGGTCGACCGCATCAACCGCGCTCTCGACGAACACAAGCGTGTGCTCGACGAGCTTGCCCTCAACGCCGCCCGTCCCGCGGTCGGCGGCGAAAAGAGGGCCGCGCCCCAGGCCCGCGAGCAGAAAGCCGCCTTCGAGCGTTACGTCCGTGCCGGTGATGCTTCCGGCCTGCTCGAACTGAAAGCGATGAGCGCCGGTTCCAGCGCCGATGGCGGCTACACCGTGCCGCTCGAAATCGAACAGACCATCGACCGCGTGCTCGCCAAGGTGTCGCCGCTGCGCGCGATTGCCACCGTGCTTCAGATCGGCGCCAACACTTATCGCAAACCGATCAATACGTCGGGCGCCGCTTCGGGCTGGCTGGCAAATGAAACCACGGCGCCGGCCCAGACCAATACCCCAACTCTGGCGGCGATCGATTTTCCGACCATGGAGCTTTACGCCATGCCGGCCGCCACCCAGACTTTGCTTGACGACAGCCAGGTCGATCTCGAATCCTGGCTCGCCGAAGAAGTGCAGACCGTGTTCGCCGAACAGGAAGGTGCCGCCTTCGTTTCCGGCAACGGCACCTCGGCGCCGAAAGGCTTCCTCACCGAGGCAACCATCGCTGATGCGGCGTGGAGCTGGGGCAAGCTCGGCTTCATCGCCAGCGGTGCCGATGGCGCTTTCGCCGCCACTGATCCCACCGATGCGCTGATCACGCTGGCTTATGCGCCCAAGCAAGGCTACCGCGCCAATGGCAGCTGGGTGATGAACCGCAAGACCGAAAGCGCCATCCGCAAGTTCAAGGATGCCCAGCATAACTACATCTGGCAGCCGGGCGTGGCGGCAGGGCAGGCTCCGACGCTGCTCGGTTATCCGGTCGCCGAAGCCGAAGACATGCCCGACATTGCCTCCGGCAGCACCTCCATCGCGTTCGGCGATTTCAAACGCGGCTATCTCATCGTCGACCGCGTCGGCGTCAAGGTGCTGCGCGATCCTTACTCCGCCAAGCCCTATGTGCTGTTCTATACGACCAAGCGCGTCGGCGGCGGCGTCCAGAACTTCGAAGCCATCAAGCTGCTCAAGTTCGCAGCGAGTTGAGGTCTTTCGCTCCCCCCTTGAGGGGGAGCCAAAATCGCGCCGCGATTTTGGTGGGGGGTATGTCGTGATTTCCGCCGCGACATACCCCTCCCCGAATTTGCTGCCGCAAATTCGACCCTCCCTCAAGGGGAGGGTGAGAGGTCCATAATGTCTCTCCAGCTCCTCACCCCGCCCGCGTCCGAACCGGTCGGCCTCGCCGATGCCAAAACGCATCTGAAGCTCGATACCTCGGACGACGACGCGCTCGTCACCACCCTGATCACCGCCGCGCGGGCCCGTGCCGAATGGCATACCGGACGCGCTTTCGTCACCCAGCACTGGCGGCTGCGCCTCGACGCCTGGCCGGCGGACGGCGTCGCCGAAATTCCGCTACCGCCGCTGGTCAGTGTCGAAGAGGTGGCGGTGACGGATGCGAGCAACATCCGCACCGTGCTCGATCCCGCCGTCTATCGCATCGACATCGCGTCGGAGCCTGGCCGGGTGATCTTCAACGATCGTCCGGCATCGCTGCGCCGCCGCGACGGTTTGGAAATCGCCTTCACCGCCGGTTACGGCGATGCCGGTGCGGTGCCGGCGCCGGTCAAGGAAGCGATCCTTGAAATCGTCGCCGACCTCTACGGCCATCGCGGCGATGGCGATGATCCCGTCGGCCTCACCGGTCAGGCGCTGCTCGCGCCCTACCGGATTTTCAAATTATAAAATCACCTCCCCCTTGTGGGGAGGTCCAAATTTGCGCAGCAAATTTGGGGTGGGGGACGGTGCCGACGAAACCGTCAGCCCCCCACCCGAAGCGCTGCGCGTTTCGACCTCCCCACAAGGGGGAGGTGAAAGGTTCCCATGCTCTCATCTCTCAAACAGCGCGCGGCGCTGCAGTCGCGCACGCTGGTGCCCGATGGTGGCGGCGGCTTCAGCGAAAGCTGGCAGACCGTCGGCACCGCCTGGGTCGAGATCGTGCCATTGGGTGCGAACGAAAAGTTCGGGCCTGACACGCTCGAAACCCGCATCCGCCATCGCATCACCTTGCGGGCGCGCAGCGATATCGTCGCTGGTATGCGGCTCGCCACCGCCAGCCGCAGCTTTGCCATTCGCGCGGTTGAGCGGCGCGCCGCCTCCGATCCGCTGCTGACTCTTTTATGCGAGGAATTGTTATGACCGCCGCCGCTTGGGCTTTGCAGCAAGCCGTCTTTGCCGCGCTCATTGCCGATCACACGCTGGCCACGCTGTGCAACGGCCGCATCTTCGATGCGGTGCCGCGCGGCGCCGCCTTTCCTTATGTCGTGATCGGCGAAGCGAAAGAACAGGATGCCGGCAGCCCCGCCAGCGAGCACACGCTGTCGCTGCACCTGTGGTCGCGCGGCAACGGCACGCGCGAAATCAAACAGCTCGCCAGTGCGGTGCGAGGCTGCCTCGACGGCGCGCCTCTTGGCCTCGACGGCCATGTTCTGGTCGATCTCGCGTTCCTCGCGGCCGATTACGCCCGCCAGTCCGACGGCGAAACTTATCGCGGAAGTCTTCGCTTCCGGGCGCTGACCGAACCCCAATAGAAAGGACACTTCCATGACCGCACAACGCGGCAAAGACCTGCTGCTCAAAATCGGCGACGGCGCCGCGCCGGAAAATTTCACCAGCGTCGCTGGCCTCAAATCGACCGGCCTCGCCTTCAACGCCACCACCATCGACGTCACCAATGCCGATTCCGCCGACATGTGGCGCGAGC